>CAWBXL010000190.1:0-14440 GCA_963792305.1 uncultured Acidobacteriaceae bacterium
CCGCTTAACGAAATTTTGACCGCTTGCTTATCGCTCAGCTTTGAAAGGTCGGACAGAATGTCCGCCACCGCCTTCCGATGTTTTCCTTTGCGGCTCTGCGGAACATCGGACCGATTCACCGTCGCATAGTGGGAGTCGTTTCCGTTTCCGTTACGTGCCATTGGCGCGTCTCCTACCACACAATCCGTATCCAGACGCGCAAAATCATACGGGAAAAAGCGTATGCTGCCACTAAAAATCTATGCGAAACCTTGAGTACGGAAGCGATCCCCCACCATAGAGGAACGATAAGTTAAACATTGTCAATAAGATACGACGCCTGCGTTGCACTAAGACCTGCTAAGAATTTCCCCGCATTAAGAGAATAGAGCTAATCTTGACTTCAACCATAAACATGAGCCCAAAGGTAAAAGTTAAGAAAAACCACGAGTTCGATCCCAAGACTTTTTTAGCGACAATTGGCACCGGCAGAAAGCTTGTGGCTGTTCCGGAAAAGCAAGCGATATATACACAAGGAGACGACGCGAACGCCATCTTCTATATTCAGAAAGGCAAAGTGAGACTCACCGTCGTGTCTAAAGTTGGGAAGGAAGCAACCATCGGCATATTGAATGAAGGGAATTTTTTTGGAGAAGGATCGCTGGCGGGCCAGATGCTGCGTATGGGATCCGCGGCTGCAATGACGGATTGCGAACTCTTGCGGATCGAGAAAAAGGCCATGATAGAAGCGCTTCATCGCGAACATAAATTTTCCGACATATTCGTAGCTTATTTGCTGTCCCGGAATATCCGTTATGAAGAGGACCTGGTCGACCAATTGTTCAATTCCAGTGAGAAAAGACTGGCCCGTGTCCTTTTATTGCTCGCTCATTTCGGCAAAGAGGGCATTCCCAATACCCTGGTCCCTAAAATCAGCCAGGAGACGCTGGCCGACATGGTTGGGACCACGCGATCGCGAGTCAGCTTTTTCATGAACCGGTTCCGCAAATTGGGCTTTATCCATTACAACGGCGGTCTTGAGGTCCACAGCTCGCTGCTTAATGTAATTCTGCACGATTAGGGTTTTCCGTGCCGGCTATTTCCCATCACGATACAAACCAGAAAATGTATCGAGTGCATTACAAACATTTATGGCGTAAATGCATCGCGTGAGCGATTTTGCTCAGACGGTATCGCAATCCTCCTGATAAGTTCAGTTCAGTTGCAGCGGAGGTTTCATGAATGCATTTCGCATTTTAGTAGGTGATGATCATCCGATATTCCGGTTCGGTGTTTGCACGTTGCTTGCGTCTCACGAAGGTTGGGAGGTCTGCGGAGAAGCCGTGGACGGACGCGACGCAGTACAGAAATGCAAACAGTTGAAACCAGATCTTCTTATTTTGGATATCGGCATGCCCAATCTAAATGGCGTGGATGCAGCCCGGCAGATTTTGAAGCACAATCCGGCCCAGAAAATACTAGTGCTTACCCATGTAGATTCCGAACAAGTGATCCGAGACTGCTTGGAGGCGGGTGTCCTCGGATGGGTTTTTAAGAGCGAGGGGGCGGAGGAAATGATAACAGCAGTAACGGCATTGCAACGCAATAACAGCATCTTCAGCCGTCGGGTGTCCGATCTGATCATGCGCGGTTATCGTAAGCATTCCTCTAGTCTAGCTGCAGTCAGGATTCCCAGGTTGTCGCCTCGGGAACATAAGGTCTTGCAGCTGATTACTGAGGGCAAGACGTCCAAGGAAATCTCCGTGGGCCTAAATATGAGCTTGAAAACGACAGAGACGCATCGCGGTAATATCATGCAAAAGCTGGGGCTCCACTCAATCGCCGAGTTGGTGCTGTATGCGGTAAGGAATGGAATCGTCCACGCGCATGTTCCAACTATGTTGGAATCTTCCCAATCCGGAAATGGCCGTGCGGACATTACTGCAGGGGCTTAATTGAGAGTTTCGGTTGCCGCGATTCGACCGGACGATGATAAATCATTCCTGGCGAGCGCCGCCCAGGACATCGCCATTTATGAAAACCGTACTGATATATGTGTGTTTGCTTCTGATTGTGCTCTGGGTCTCTCTCTGGTCGTGCCAATTTCTCATACCGAGACGCAGGTTATTAAAGCTGGGACACCGTAGGGCGGAAGATTCTTGCAGCGGTACTAGGGCGAGGCATCTCGTCCTGGCGGCAAAGGGACTCTTCCCCAATAGGAAATGGCCATACCGATGCCACCGGTCAGACTCTAACTTAAAATTCTGCTGGGCGAATCGAAAGGTGCGCACCTCATGCCCACAGTCGAACGGGACAGGAAGACTACAATCAGGTTGTGCGACGATACACCACTAAGCGAGTGAACGGGAGCATCGCATTCAAATGCAATGCTTGTGAGCATGTCGTCTCTATTCTGAGTTTTGATAGCAAAAAGGGCAACTGTCGCACTCAGGCAGCTTCTGCTATGAACCAGCACGTTTCGCAAGCGCATTCGTCTTCATCGCCTACACAGACAGAGGTGAAACTGGTTCGCTGGAGCGCAAAATGAAATCGGTATCTTTGCGGCAAATCTTGTCCGTGCGTTGCCCGGTGTGTGGGGCCAAGCCGAAAGAAAAATGCACGTTGAGTACTGGGCAGCCCCGCGTGAAAACGCACCATGACCGAAACTTGTTGGCTGCCAAAACCGGCATTCCTGATAACTTTTTCCAAGCCACACTGCGCAACGTTAAAGCGACTAGCAGCCGTTTGCGTGTTCTGTTCCACCACAGTTAGAGGCGCTTCCCAAACGAAACGGAGACATTGGGTGTTTTTCCAGATCCATAAAGATGGCCACGCAATTAACGGCACCAGCTACTCCAGTCTCGGGGAGGCTTCTGCAGTTTTGGAAAATACTGAACGGGGCGGTGAGGTAGCTGAAGTGGATACATCCGACAAGATCGTGCGCCGCTATACCGTTCAGGAATGCCGCAATGCAGCGCGCAAATTTCGCAATGAAATTAAGCTGGTTTGAGCATCTTCCCACACTCCAAACATGATCTCTTGTACTTTGAGGTAATCCGCCCGCAAGACGGACAAATTGTTAGGGACCCGAAGGCGCCAGCTTGCGGGTACACCTTTCGCCAGAAATTCCCGGGCCATTGAGCAATTGATTCGAGCAGCGTGCGAGAACGGCTAAAGAATGAACGAAATCCCGGCTTCACGTTTTACCCTTTTTCTAGCTTCCGCTAAGCTTCTCATTTATCTCCAGGCGAAAGTGAGCAATTGTGACCAGTAATTGTTTCGTACATGGCCGATGATGAAGGTTGGAGACGAGCATCTTCTTCTCACTCTTTCAGGTCCTCTGAGCTAAGTCAGCCCATCTGAAGTTCTCCCCTCTTAGGGTCAAAGCTCTTAAAAAGGATCAACTCATGAAAAAGCTACTTGCAGTGTGTTTAGTCAGTGCTCTAGGTCTCTTGGGAAGTACTGCCTGGGCGGGCACGGCACGCGAGGATACGGTAGAGCGCCTGAAACTTTCGACCGATGTCATCACCGCATTAATGGCCACGCCAGACAACGGCATACCAGAAGAAGTATTGGACAACGCCAAGTGCATGATCGTAGTCCCACACCTTATTAAAGGTGGTTTCATCGTTGGCGGAAAACATGGACGAGGAATCGCCACCTGCCGTACATCCAATGGTTGGAGTGCTCCAGCATTCGTTTCGGTTAGCGGAGGAAGCTGGGGTCTGCAAATCGGAGTCGAAGGAGTTGACCTGGTCATGTTGATCATGAACGACCAGGGCTTGCAGCACTTGCTTTCCAGCAAGTTTCAACTAAGCGGCGAAGGTTCTGCCGCCGCCGGCCCAGTCGGTCGTCATGCTTCTGCCGGAACGGACTGGAAGTTGAACACGGAAATGCTGACATACTCACGTAGCAAAGGGGTATTCGCAGGTCTGACGTTAGAGGGTGCGGTTGTGAAACAGGATGACGACTCGACACGCGCCATCTACACCAAAAAGCTGCTGTTCCGCAGAGTATTGTCGGGCAAAACTCTGACTCCGGTAGTTGCAGAAGAATTCATGAAAGCTGTCTCCGACGCCAGTAAACAGGCGCGGATAGCGGAAGTCAAAGAAGATGCGAAGAAGTAATTAGGCAAGTAGCTGGCGCAGGAAGCCGGCTTGCCGCTGACCAACGTATGCGGTTGGTCAGCGTGTTGCCGATCCAAAGCAACAAAAGGCAGCAAGTTATGAAAATTAATCTGCAAAGATATATCTGGGCACAAGTGGCGTGTCTTAGCTTGTGGCCTGTGCTGGTATTTGCGCAATCGGCAGACCTCAACAAGGGACCGGCAGTCTGCCAAAGCGGCACAGAAGTTTGTGGGCAATCCAAGGTAATTCAGGCGCAGCCGCCGCAATCGAAAGCGGACACTGCGGATCATCAATACAATGTCGCTGCTTGCAGGAGCGGCTGGGGATCATGTGACCGTTCCAAACTCAACACAACGGAAAGCATTGCATTGGCAGTCGCCGAGCATGAGCGAAATGTCTCCAATTGCAAAAGCGGCCTCGGGTCCTGTGACCGCTCCCGCCTCTCGGTTGCGGAAGCACGTGAAATAACTGCTGCGCAGCAGCAACGCAATCTCTCCGATTGTACGGGAGGCTATACATCCTGTAACCATGCACTGCTGACGCTAACCGAAGCGAACGCTGTGTTGGCAGCGGAGCGCGAGCGCAACGTTTCCAACTGCAAAGACGACATGGGGACATGTGATCGCTCGAAACTCACGCCGTCAGAGGCGACCGCAGTTGATATCGCCGAACATGACCGGAACTTTTTCACTTGTAGGAATGGCTGGAACGACTGCGATCGTGCCAGATTGACTGCGATAGAGGCACGTGCGGTCGCAGCCGAAGAACATGCGCGCAATTTTTCTAATTGCAGAGATGGTGGCGAAACCTGCAACTACTCTTTACTTACTACTGCAGAGACGAACACATTGAAAGCAGCCGAGCAAAAACGCAATTACACGGCCTGCCTCAAGGGATACGGATTTTGTGACCGCTTACGGCTTACGCCAGCGCAAATTGAAACTCTTCCGGCAGCAAGTAAATCGTTAGTCCAATGAGGAGGAACTTATGACCGGAGAAATCGTAGTTGGCACAATTCTGATGGAAGACCGGCCGGTAATGGCACAGACTCTTGAACTGGAAAGTGAATCTTTTTCCAGAGGCTGGGGTGTGCTCAAGACCATTGGTGCTCCGGCTCTCGAATTAAAAGTTGGTGCTGCTGGATGGAGATGCTTTTTCCTGGCCGGGGAGATAAAGGCTACTGTATTCGGTTCACGTGATGACACGAACAGTCAGAGAGCGATGCGTCGTATCCTCAAGAAACTGCAGCAGGAGAATTTTAACTGCCTCGAGGTCACCAGAATCGTCGAGGGACATTTCTGTGGAATACCCTATACCACAATTGGGGGGCACCCGCGTCATATCCAGCAAGCCTGGATGTTGCAAGGTTCTAAAGAACGGCGTAATGCGCAAACTGATGCTGACTGGGCACGAGGCTAACCTCAGCGCTCCTGCGTCATAGTTCCTTCCTATACTGCTTCTGACGCTTTTGCACGGCGGGAGGCTGGGTCACGGGAATGTTCACTTTTGACCAGTTTTTATTGGCTGAATTTACTAGATTATAGCTAGCTGTCCCGGACTGAGCAGGCGCTGGATCAGCTGGCACCTTTATGCTGCGCTGTTGCCAGTCATCCTAAGGAGGCGCCAACATGATGGCTCCCGAAAAAGGCCCCAATCGCTTGAACATGAAGTTCACTAACTCAGGCACTAAGCTTGTGATTCATCTGGTGCGAGGCCTTCCACCCAAACTAAGTAAAGACAAGAAGACCATCACCATCACCTTCCCGGAAACACCGCGGGCTCGCAGTAGAAGCGCAAGGTCTTGAAACCATTTTTGTAGCAACCTCGATTTCACTACCACCGAAGACCAGGTGCAAACCCTTTTCACGGCTCATGGCACAGTCGAGAGTGCACAATTCTCAAGGATCGCGACATAGGCCCGCCCCGTGATTGCGTTCGTAGAGATGCAGAATGCCGAGAAAGCTCAAGGTGCAATCCTGTTTTTGGACGGCGGACTCCTAACGACCGCGCTCTCAGAGTGAATGAAGCTCCCAAGCTTTTGCATGACATAAGCGGCAACTGATCCGCTAGCAGGCATCCACGCCGCCATCAAATCCAGAACAGACCACTGTGGCACCGCCTCTAGCATGCAGCGAATGCAGGAAGAATTAAGACCAATTATTGGCTACCCACCATGGACTTGGTGAGCGAGTGCTGGTGCTCGCGGGTGGCGTCATCGCTCATGATATCAGCGATGTACTCAGAGCAATTCTGTCGGTTCAAACATGCTGGCGGCGGAAAGGATTTCGCTCTCTTGGCTACAGGCCCTTCCCATCCGCCGCATTTTGGGGCAATGAATCTTAATTGAACTCGATCCAAGGGGGCGAGTGCCTTCCGTAGCATAGTCAAACTCGACGATAAGTGCACGTACGGTACCACGGGTCGTGCTCTTCAAAGGCTGATATTTGAGGAAGCGGAATCAACGATAAACCGAGGTCTGCCTGCCATGTTCTTATCTTCTCGTTCTTATCTTCTAAGGATGCGGAAGGCCACGGTACTCGCTGTTGGACGGTATGTTACGGTGCAAGCGGACAGTCTTTCCCTTAAGAGCTAGACAGTGTTCATTGGTATTCGTCGTTCAGGCTCCGTCTGACGGGGATGAGCCATCAGAAACGTGGCTGTTCATTTGTATGTCGAGTGGAATCAAAAATGTACTCGGAAGCGGACAGCGTTTTTCTTCTTACTTTTTTCCTTCTCCAAGGCTCCTTGTATATGAGGGATATCTTGCTCAATTTCCTTCGTGGTCGCGGACTGCACTTTCCAATGGCTAGGATCGCACGCTACGCATACGGTCTGCTCACGACAGCGGTTTCGTACGGTCGTCTTGACAGGTGAACGTGGTATGAAAACCACACATCACCCCACGGTTCACCGTTCCGTTCACCCTTGCGGTGAACGGAAATTGCGAGGAACACAAATGATGCGCTTCGCGCGACGGTTGATTTTGGGCGCGGGCAAAACAGCAAGCTGGGCTGGAGCGACCCCAATTTTTGCGCCTTAGGCCGCCCAAAACTTATTTGGGGTCGCTCCAGCCCAGGAGTTGGGTGCCAGTGTTTTGCCTACAACGACGGTAGACGAGGTTGATCTCGCGCTCCCAATTCCAACAGCATCCTTTTTATAAGGTTCAAAATGCAGTCGATGCCAAATCTCGCTCTCGGTTTAAAGGAGTGGATCGATAACGTCATCGTCCCGGCACTTGTCAGAGAATATATAGATGAAATGCAGAAGCAAAATAACCTTGCCTTTACAGATCACTGTCCAGTAGTGTCTGTCTCAGAGTTGAGAGCCTCAGCTCTGACAAGAGAATTGCGATGACCTTCCGCTGCGCCTTGTACGCTCGATATTCGAGCGATCTCCAAAGACCCACTTCCATTGAAGACCAACTTCGAATCTGTCGTGAGTATGCGAATTCCCGAGGCTTCGAGGTCTTGGATGAGCACGTCTACGTGGACGAAGCCTTATGCGGCGTGGGTGCGGAAAGACCAGGTCTCTGTGGCTTACTTACCGCTGCACTTTCGTCGTCACGACCGTTCGACGTGATCCTCGTCGATGACAGCAGCCGTTTATCACGCAATACGGCAAACGCTTTGGGCATGTTCGAAAAGTTAAGCTTCGCAGGCATCCGTCTCATAGCCATCAGTCAGGGTATTGATTCCCAGCATGAGCAAGCTCAAGTGCTTGTTACTGTGCACGGCATGGTGGACAGCTTGTACGTTCAGGAACTCGCCAAAAAGACCCATCGAGGCATGGATGGTTCTATGCTGCGCGGGCGACACACCGGCGGGCACATTTTCGGCTACGACAATATCTCGCTTGGAGATGACCAAGGAGTTGTTCTCAAGATAAACGAATCAGAGGCCGCCATCGTCCGCCGTATTTTCCAGATGTCAGCGGATGGGATTTCCCTTAAGAAGATCGCACGGATACTCAACCAGGAGCACCTCCCGACCCCACGCCCGAAGGCCAAAAATGGATGGGCGACTTGGTGTCATTCGGCAATTCGCGAAATGCTGTATCGGCAACTATACATAGGAAACGTGATCTGGAACCGTTCAAAGTTTATTAGAGTTCCGGGAACGAACAGGCGCGTTAGAAGAATGCGCCCTCAAAGCGAATGGCGTACCGCCCACAGAGAGGAACTTCGAATCGTCGATCAAGCTCTCTGGGTGCGTGTAAACACACGTCTCCAAGCTTTCAAAGATTCGTATCATGCAAAGACTCATCCTGGCCTGCTTCCACGATCTGATACGACAAGATTCCTTTTTAGCGGTCTCCTAAAGTGTGGTCAATGTGGAGGAAATTTGGCCATCGTGGCTGGAGGCGGCAAAAAACAGTACCGCAAATATGGGTGTTCTCAGCACTGGTATCGAGGAGCGTGTTCGAACAATTTACTCGAACGCCAGATTTGGCTTGAGAAAACGCTTCTAGCGGATTTGCAAGCCGAGATTCTGAAACCGGAGGCACTTGAATACACCATTACTCAGTTCGGTGAGCAGCTCAAGGCAACTTTGGGTAAGCTTTCGGGCGAATTGGCTCAAATGCGGGAACGCAAGAAGACAATTGAGAGTGAACTGCGCCGATTGACCGAAACAGCAGCCCTCACCGGACCCTCGACATTTCTGATTCAAGCAATAAATGAACGTGAGCAAGAGCTGCGGCAGATCACTGACAGACTGTTGTCCACCGGACCGGAATCGGTTGACTCCCGCCTTACGGAAATACGGCTGTTCGTCACCAAGAAGCTTTCAGACATTAGGGAGTTGCTATCAAAACACGAGACCGCTGACCCGGTGGCAGTACGAACCGAACTGAGAAAACATGTATCCGAGATTCGAATGACTCCCCAAGCCAGCGAAGGTCGACCACACTATGTTGCCGAGGGGAACTGGGATCTGATTGGAAAAGAAAGGGCAGCGCAGCCTGAGACGGTGCCTTTGTCAATTCGGATGGTTGCGGGGGGTGGATTTGAACCACCGACCTTTGGGTTATGAGCCCAACGAGCTACCAGACTGCTCCACCCCGCGTCTGAATCATAACAACCGTGTGAATGAAGCGTCAAACGCGGGAATTGCATTCACTCTCATAATGACCACACCTAGCATTGCTCAATACCCCAGTGAGCCAGTACATTGCTCCCTGGGGATCAAGTTTCATGGCGGAAATTTCCGGACTTCAGGCTTCACAAATCACTGCCGCCGTTCCTGAGCTTCCACAGACGGTTAACGGTGTGTTTCTTTCCGTCGTTGACCGTGCTCTTCCTCGCGTTATGCAACACCGTCTCGCTGACTGCTGGAAAACAATCTCTTCGCGTGAACTTTATCAAAATGTGGCAGGCGTGGCTCTCACTCTGCAAAATTGGGGAATATGTCACGGCGACCGGGTCGCCATCCTGAGCGAGAACCGTCCCGAGTGGGCGATTGCGGATTTTGCCTCGCTGTTGCTGGGGGCGATCACGGTTCCAATCTATCCGACGCTTACCGCCGAACAGATTGCGTACATGCTGAAGAATTCTGGAGCGAAGGTAGTGTTCGCCTCTTCAGAAATACAACTTCAAAAAGTACTGGCAGTCCAAAGTCAAAGTGAAATTGAGCACATTGTAATCATGGATGACATTGCCTCGCCGGCCGCCGAACTTATGGCCGCCATGATGCACAATGGCCCGCATGAAAGGGATGCATCGTTGGATGCTATCGCCAAGGAAGTCAAAAGTGATGATGTAGCAACTTTAATCTACACTTCCGGAACGACGGGAGTTCCCAAGGGAGTGTTGCTGACCCACGGTAACATGACATCGAATCTGACTTGTTCGATGGGAGGGTTCGATCTACACGAAGGAGATATCAGCCTCTCTTTCCTGCCTCTTTCGCACATCACGGCGCGGCACGTGGACCTGGCGGTCCTTTTTCGCGGGGCCAGCCTGGCCTATGTCGGGTTTGTCGAACAGCTCACACAAGCTCTAAAAGAGGTCCAGCCGACATTTCTCGTTGGGGTGCCGCGTGTATATGAAAAGGTACACGCGCAAGTTGAAGAAAAGGCCAAGCACTTTCCTGCCAGTTGGTTTTATCCGTGGGCGCTGCGTGTAGGGCAGAAGCATCTCAAAGAAGTTCTGGCTGGACTCACGCCAAGTTCTCTTTCCTGGAAATTAGCAAATAAGCTGGTTTATTCAAAAATTCGTGCTGGCATGGGTGGAAGGGTACGCTTCTTTATTTCTGGCGGCGCACCATTGGGGCGAGACTTGGCTCAATGGTATGCGATCATGGGCATCCGCCTGCATGAAGGTTATGGGCTGACAGAAACTTCTCCGGTAATTGCGGTGAATACTCCTACAGCCCATAAATTAGGTACAGTCGGCAAGCCGCTTTCCAATGTCCAGGTACGAATTGCGGATGACGGCGAAATTTTGGTACGCGGGCCATCGATTTTCAAAGGCTATTGGAATAATCCCGAGGAAACGGCGAACGCATTCACGGACGGTTGGTTCAAAACCGGAGACATCGGCAGTCTTGATGAAGATGGATTTCTCAGCGTTACCGACCGGAAGAAGGACCTTATTAAGACCTCAGGGGGGAAATTCATTGCGCCCCAACCTTTGGAAAATGCTCTCAAGCACAATGCGTTGATCACCGAAGCAGTCGTAATCGGCGAAAAGCGTAAGTTCCCTGCCGTGATGATTGTTCCCAACTTCCGCCTGCTGGAAGACTGGGCCCATGCCAACCAAATTCCATTTTCCGGGCACGAAGAACTGGTTTCCAATCCGCAGGTGCAAAGCTTATATGAAGGAGTGGTCGAAGATTTGAATCGCAACCTGGCGCGTTTTGAAAGGCTCAAAAAGATAATTCTCTTATCCGAGGAATTCACCGTGGCGGACGGGGCACTCACTGCTAGCATGAAGTTACGACGCCGCGTGGTGGAAGAACGTTATTGTGAACGTATTGATGCCATGTATCGCGAAGCAGATCAACTCGCAGTTACCACCTAGCTTGCCCAAAAACTGATTAATTTTTAGATGATGCGGAAGAAGCGCGTTCCGGACTGGGCTTGGGGGACGGATCGGGAATCTTTTCCAACTGGTCGAGGGTGGAGGGCGGCATTGTGTCGATGATCATCCGCGAGAAGGCGCGGTCCACTATGTTTTCAAAGGCCGGGATCAGTGATTCAGGAGTACCGGGGTGCTGTATGTCCCCCAGGCTGTGGTCCCAGCGCTGCGAAGTAAGCAAAGTATTGACCGTCTCGCGCGCAGGGCTTTTCATAGCGCTATAGGTGATCCACACCAAAACACAAACGTTGTAAGTAATGGTGTTGGTAAGATCTCCTGCGTTCTCGGAAACGCGTTCACTCACATGTAGAGCGACCACCAGCAACTCAATCAGGGCAAAAGCGCCGAAACCTAAAGAAACTCCGAAGCTGAAGTGTTTCCAGGAAATTCCTACATATTTTGAAAATACCAATAGCAGCAAAACCAGGCCAACTTGAATCACGCGCACACAACGTTGTGCGGTAATCACAGCTTCGACCATAGGCCCATCCGCCGAAACCGAACTAGATGCCGCAACCACGATCGCAACCAGAACCATGACCAACGCCGCCCATTTAAAAAGCACGGAACCGAGGTCTTTCAGTGCGTGATAGGGGCGGAATACATCTAGAAAAATTTCGTGGATGACCTTGAAGCCGATGGCCAGGCTAATGATGGTGCAACCCCAGTAACCGTAAAAATAATCCCGATAGTTGCCCCATGTATAGGCCGCAAAAATCACTGCAAAGAATGGAAGTTGAGAAACAAGGTACGCGAAAAAAACAGGGAATTTACGATGTAGTTTACGCTTATACATAACTCCGGCGGCCGCACACTGCAGCACGGGTTGTGCAAACCACAGTAGCTGAATTGTAGATTCAACGTACATGCTGCCGGGCCCCCACCGGTTTGTACATCGGCTCCCGTTGCCGAGCACAACACGGGCATAACCGATTAACCTACGCTAAACCATAGCATTTCTAACGACATGGTCAATAGACCAAAGTAACCTCGCAGACTTTGCGAACAGCCTAAAATGCCCTTCTCAGCCCTTGACAATCCAGAACGGCTTTAAAAGGCGGTCTTACTTTGTCTCATCGAGATCAAACATGTCCGAAATATGGTTGTTGCCATCCACCAGCATCACATGTCCTGCATAAATCACGCGGTCCTGGCTGCTGGGCAGCTTGGGCAGTTGATCCACGCATGACAAAGGTAGCGAGTGGAGTTGAGACACAATTGACGAGGGTACTGTGCCATCTCGATGTAGGTTACGTTCATCCCCGGAAGGAAGTTCCGCGCGGTGTGTTACGTTTTCCGGAAATTCGGAGGGATGGTCGGCTACGCAGCTGCGTATTACCCGGCGGTCACGTAAGGAAAACAAACTGGAATCGCTGCTGCTGGAATCCGCAGCAGACGTAGATGATATGGAAGGTGATGATTCAGTTTTCTCGCTAGTCGCAGGTCCACCCGCAACATCAGCGGATGTAGCCGTCACGAAGGAAAGGACTGTTTCCGAAGCAATTTCTATTTCACGTTTACCGGTCGCTGCGGCGGCGCCAGTGCCGGCTGCGCCTCCAGCCACGGTTCCGACTGCGGCACCTTTGCCTCCGCCGGCAATCGCACCGATAATTGCCCCTAACACTGCGCCTCCACCAATTTTGGTGGCGTTGCTCTTGCCGTGTGAGTCACCTTTCATGACCAGCGGCTCAACTCGTAGCGATGAGGTCTTGGCACCCGAGCTCACAGTATTCAGGACCAAATCGAGTTCGCCAGGTTCGGTCAGGCGGCCGGACTTGTGAACGTCCACCACACGTCCGATGACGTCCGCTCCGCGGGGATATAGTTCTTTGTCGTTGACGGTAATCGGCTCCTCCAGCGTGGCATGGAAGTTGTCTCCGATGCGTGCCTCTTCACTGCTAAGCCGGTCGATGGTGCGGACCTTAATGGTGGTGCCAGAAGGAATCTCGGGAGCCTTTTGGGCCAAGGTAAATGAGGACAGGCAAATCACAACGACAATCATCATCCCTATGCATAAAAAGCATTTACGGTTCATCAGGGGTTTCCTCTTTATCTCGTTTTTTATCGCGATCAATTGCTGGGATGCGGTAGCCCTAATGGGGGCTGTATCGCAGACTGTATCCATACTACTCGTAATGAATGGCTTTTAATTTGAGGCTATTTTTTCTGGTCCCAGAAATACAAAATACGAAGATGCCCACAATGAGGTTGGGATTGTGCCGCGCGAACGCGTGGTAAGAATAATGTTGTAATCCCCAGAGATGGGCAGCTCTTCAATCAGGGAAGGCGATGTCCCCGGATTGACTTCCGCCAGATAAGCCAGAAATTCATAGACCTGCTGGCCGCCTTTGTACTCCTGCGAGAGAAACGAGAGTTGGGTATTCTGACTGGCAAAATGCCATCCTAGCGACGCTGCTAATCTCACTGCATGCTCATAAATTTCTTCAGACAGCGCACCACTGGACGGATTGTCGAAGACGATCCGCAATCTGCGTTCGTCTTCCCGGCTGAACTCTCGCACCTTGAGCGATCCGGACTTCGCCGTCGCTTTCCAATCTACATGGCGGGCGGAATCTTCCGGCAAATATTCACGAATGCGGTAAAGGTCATTGCCACGTCCGCGCACATAACTTTCAAATTCCCCGCTGATGAGTGGAAGCACCTCAAAGAACTGATCAGGCGGTTCCACCGAAGGATAGACAACGATTTCGCGCGGCAAAGCTATGTGTCGCGTCTTAGTCAGGAAAGCAAAAGGAAAACGCGTGGCCAGGCCAAATTTTTTTTCCTGATAACGCCCGCGATGCTCGAAGTGCAGGGCCAGTTCAGCAGAAAGCTGGCTTGCGGCAGGTAGATAAGGAAAATAAGCAGTACCTTCAAAAATGCCCGGGCCTGGAGGGACATCTTCAACCCGGCGCAAACGACGGTCCGGAAGGCGAATCCATTGCTTATCCGGCACCTTTTGTGCGGGGAAAGCGAAAGTAGCCGGGACCCAGCGCCAATGCCGCCCTGTTTTCTGACGAATCGGGACTAAACTCACAGAAAATGACGGCAACCACTTACGCGAATTGCGAAGCAGAACTTTTGCTGTCACTGATTGGCCCGCAAAAACATGCTCCGGCAGACGGACATCCAACTCGAGCGAGCGTAAGACAATGGCGGATCCGATTCCTGAAACTAAAATGGCTCCCAGCAAGGCGGCGACAATGATGTAGAGAAGGTTGTTTCCCGTATTCAACGCGGCAATCGCAATCAGAACCAC
>CAWBXL010000191.1:0-7610 GCA_963792305.1 uncultured Acidobacteriaceae bacterium
GTACCAAGCCAACCTCTTTGGCATAGTAGTCAATAAAACTATTTTCCGTAATGTAAAAGTTAGCCTTGCGACCACTGCGTACAGCTTCTCTCATCTGCATCATCTTTGCCCGAAGCGATTAGATACCTCGATAAGAAGTATTTTCACTATTTGTGGATTTGGAGGATTTCTTCATCTTTCTGTGGAATTTAAGCAACTGTTCGTCAAGTATCTTCAGTAGGGAACGGTTGTAAATCCAGACGCCACCGTCAGCTGTCGAACCCTCGCGCTCGAACATGCTCAGCACCGGCTCACATTCCTTTTCGAAATATTGCCGTGTGCGTGCATTCGCGAGGCGCCACAACTGCCCGTCGTCTGGCAGATACCCGGGACGCTCCGAGACCCACGATTCAAACAAAAGATTCCAATACCAAGCCTGCTGGTAATCCACGAGCTTCCGGTAACGCGCATCACCGATAAAGCGGTGCACGTAGAAAGGAAACCAATCGAGAAATTGAGTTTTTTGGGGGATCACCGGCGCGCTCAAACTTGCTCGGATGACTTTCAATGATGGGTGGCTGTGCGCGCAAGTTGAAAACTGAGTTTTGGCTGTGGAGATGCTGTGGAGATGTGGGATGGGTTGTGGAAGCAGTAGGAAAACTTCATTTGAAGATTTATTTTGCACGAAACGTCATGCAATTTTCTTAATTGCCTGATTTTGATTTTCAGCTTAACATCCGACCAGTGGCTACTCTGCGAAATACTCCTCAGATTGACGCCAACCGCGAGCGCATAGTCTCCGCCGCCCCGGTCGAGGATGATTCCTCTTTCGAGCTAAAACTCCGCCCGCAAAAACTCGGTCGAGTTCATCGGCCAATCCAAAGTAAAAGAGAATTTAGCCGTAGCTATCGAAGCAGCAAAATCCCGTGGCGAAGCGCTTGACCACGTATTGCTCTATGGACCCCAGGCCTGGGCAAGACCACCCTGGCCACCATCATCGCCAATGAATTAGGCTCTCCTTTCCAGCAGACCTCCGGCCCAACGCTTCAGATTAAGGGCGACCTGACCGCGATCCTGACCAACCTCCGCGATAAGCAGGTGCTCTTCATTGATGAAGTCCACCGTTTGCAACCAGCGCTGGAGGAACTCCTCTACTCGGCGCTCGAGGACTACAAGCTGGACATCATCATCGGACAAGGCCCAGCGGCACGCACCCATACCATGGATGTGAAGCCATTCACTTTCGTTGGGGCCACGACCCGCGCCGGATTGCTCTCGTCTCCACTGCGCTCACGATTTGGCATTGTCCTGCGGCTGGAGTTCTACAACCACGAGGAGCTGAGAATCATCATCGAGCGCTCAGCAGAAATTCTTAATGTGGAGATCAATACAGAAGGAGCGCTGGAAATCGCCAGCCGCTCCCGCGGTACACCGCGTATCGCCAATCGCTTACTACGGCGCGTGCGTGACTATGCTCAGGTCCGCAGCCAGGGCAAAATTGATCTTTCCACCGCGCAAGCTGCTTTACAAATGCTGGAAGTAGACCGCTACGGCTTCGACGAAGTGGACCGCCGGTTACTGCTCACGATCATTGAGAAATATCAGGGCGGGCCGGTGGGAGTAAGCACTCTGGGAGCGGCTCTCGCTGAAGAGCCCGACGCCATTGAAGAAATCTACGAGCCTTTCCTCATTCAAATTGGTTTCCTGAACCGTACGCCTCGTGGCAGGGTGGCAACGCAGCTGGCCTATGAACACTTTGGAATCACTCCCAATCGGCGGCAAAGCTCATTGTTCTAAGGATATGAGGGGGCTTTCCCGGATTTACGAAATCCGAACCGAATTCAAAGTCTTTGTTATCAATACAGGTCGATTGGTGTATCTTTTTTCGATCCGTGGGGGGCGGAATTAGCCCTACTTTTCGAGGCCATCCTGCCTGCTTTGTAGATACATATTTCTGATTATCCTGCTCTTTTCGGGGATTTGTTCCGCTTGGATGGTCCCACCACCCACTGGTGGCGTCCAAAATTCGGACCCGCTGCCCGCCATAGTCATTCCTCGCCTGGAACGCCCACCGGCCCTCGAAGACTTTTTGAACATGCGCCCTGAGGGAGAGATTGCCCTGCAAATGAAAAAGGTGACAGGGTTCGTGCAGCGTAATCCGCACGATGGCGTGCCCGCCTCACAGCCAACCGAGGCATATCTCGGATATGACGATAAAAATCTTTATGCCGTGTTTGTATGTTTCGACGAACCTGGCAAAGTACGTGCGCGGATGTCTCGTCGGGAGGATATCTTCGACGACGACACTGTGGAAATCATCATAGACACATTCCACGACCGCCGTCGCGCCTACGTTTTCCAGACAACGCCGCTCGGAGTGCAATGGGATGCGATGTGGACCGAAGTTCCGCATGAAGACAGTAGCGGCAATTTGTCAAACTTTGATTCATCGTTCGATACGGTCTGGGATTCGAAAGGAAAGGTCACCAGCCGGGGCTATGTAGTGTGGATGGCAATTCCTTTCAAGAGCCTGCGATTTTCTCCCGCCCAGCAACAGCAGTGGGGACTGATTTTGTACCGTGGGATCTTGCGTGAAAACGAAGATGATTTCTGGCCGCAAATTTCCCGCAGCGTAGAGGGGAGACTGGGGCAGGCAGCGACTGCCAAAGGTTTGGAGAAAATTTCCCCCGGGCGAAACATCCAGTTCAATCCTTATGGAGTGCTGCGTTCATTCCGGGCGCTGGACACGCACAATCCCATTCCTGTATTCGATAGCCGAACAGCCGAGTTTCGTGGCGGTCTCGACTCTAAATTTATTCTTCACGACAACCTGGTACTGGATGTGACGGCCAATCCTGATTTCAGCCAGGTGGAATCAGATGAGCCGCAAATTACGGTCAATCAAAGATTCGAAGTATTTTTTCCGGAAAAAAGGCCGTTCTTCCTTGAGAACGCCGATTTTTTTAAGACTCCAATTGACCTGTTTTTCACCCGCCGCATCGGTGACCCCCAGTTCGGAACACGCCTGACGGGAAAAACTGGGCCTTATTCCATCGGCCTGCTCGCAATGGACGACCGCAGCCCGGGAAAAAGTGTTCCTGACAACGATCCGGCGGCAGGAGATCGTGCAGCTTTTTTCATTGGACGCGTCAGCCGCGACATCCTGGGACAATCCAGCATCGGCGCCATTTATACCGACCGTGAGTTGCCTGCCGATGGAGAATTCAACCGCGTGGGCGGAGCTGATGGTCGTTTCAAATTCAACTCCAACTGGACCAGCTTGTTTCAAGCGGTCACCAGTTCGACTCGCTTAGCGGATGGAACCTATCATGCCGGCCCGGCGTACAAAGCAGAAGCCACTTACAGCGGGACCAATCTGAACTACGACTCCAACTACACGGACATCAGTCCCGGGTTCGTGGCCGATTCCGGTTTTGTGAATCGTGTAGACATCCGCGATGCCCGCAACAATCTTGATTACCGCTTTCATCCGGAGAGCGGGCCCGTAGTCGCGTGGGGCCCATCTCTATACACCGACTTCGTTTGGGCACATGACGGCACGCGGCTCGATACCTATTACAGCCCGGTTATTGTTGCCAACCTAAAGGGCCAAACCTACGCCTTTATTTATCCTTATACCAAGTTGCGCGAGAGATTGCGGCCTTCGGATTTTGGATCGTTGACGCAAAACCAGGACTATCCTGAACATTACTCCGCGATCAGTTTAGGAACAGCATATTTTCGTAAGCTCACATTGCAGGCTTACTATCAGCTCGGGGACGAGATCAATTTCGTGCCGCTCGACCAATCTCCTGTGCTGGCCCGCAACGATGCAGCAAGCTTCGAGGTTTCAGTACGACCGCTTAATGCCCTTAAGATTGATAATACATATTTGTTCGACCGGCTCCGCGACCGTAATACAGGCGCCTCCATATTCAATGACCATATTGTGCGCAGCAAATGGAATTGGCAGTTCAATCGTCAACTTTCTCTACGGTTGATTCTGCAATACAACGCCACCTTGACCAATCGCAATCTGACGTTTCTGCAAACCAACAAGCAATTCAACGCAGATTTCCTGTTCACTTATCTCCTGCATCCCGGCACGGCAATTTATGTGGGATACAACAGCGATGTGCAAAATCTCGACCGTGGGCTGAATGCCGATCCCATTACCGGCGGGATTGCGACAACGAGGAACACTTTTATAAATGACAGCCGTCAGCTCTTCGTAAAAGTGTCATACCTGTTTCGATTTTGAGTCCTCGTACTACAATGACGGAGAATGATTGCTCATCTCCGCGGAAAACTGCTCACCAAGCATCCGAACCAAGCCATAGTTGAAACTGGCGGCGTCGGTTATGACGTTGCCATCAGCGTGCCCACTTTTTCCGATCTACCTGCACTGGGCAGCGAAGTGGCGTTGCACATTCACACGCATGTGCGGGAAGACCAGATAGCGCTATACGGCTTCCTGCGTCCGGCAGAGAAAAATTTGTTCGAGAAACTGCTCACAGTAAGCGGCATCGGCCCAAAGCTCGCGATCACCATCTTAAGTGGCATGGCGGCCGATGAGATGACGGGCGCGATCCGCGCCAATGATGTGGCGAAGCTGACGCGAATCCCAGGAATTGGCAAAAAAACTGCCGAGCGGATGGTGCTGGAATTGCGCGACAAGCTGCCCAAGGGCGAAGCCGGTAGCGCGACAGTAGCCATGCTAAATCCCATTGAAGAAGATGTTTTATCCGCGCTGGTAAACCTTGGTTATCAACGCCCCATCGCGGAGAAAGCTCTGGCTGTTGCCTCAAAGAATGGGGCCAAAGGATCCTTTGAAAAACATGTCAGAGAAACGCTGGGCGTACTGTCGAAATGAACGTGTAAAGCGGACACTTCTGTCCGCTCTGCCGAAACACCGTAAATGCCGGAACTTGTCGTGCTGCATGCAGGGCGGGCAAGAGTGCCCGCCCCACACGGTTATTTTAGAAGTGACCGGTTTGGGTGAAGTTTTGTCCGCCGGTGGTGTAAGTCACCGTCCAGGTGTCCCCTGCTGTCGGATGCGCTGTTCCCGTTCCACTTGTCTGAGCGGCAAACGTCCAATTGGTTCCTACACCGAGCGTCTGTCCAGAGTTAAGGGTGAATGTGTACGTCACAGTGGATGTGCCTGAGGTGTGGGCCTGAGAAATCGAACCTCCCACAGTGTTGTATTGTCCGCTGAAGTTGATCCCAGTAGTACGTTGCACCACAATTGTCACAGATAATGCAGTAAGCGAATTCATCTGCCAGCTTCACATCTTCTTCATTGAAAAGCCGCTGTGACACAACCACAGGAGTGACCGTTACCCCGCCGTTCCCGGTGCCTCCACCATTAGCCACAGTGAGAGCAACCGAGGTTGTACGGCTCAGCCCTCCACCCGAACAAGTAAGAGTCACAGTGACCGGGCCTCCGAGTGTTGCCGTGCTGGAAGCAGCTAGTGAAAGCGAAATACTATTTCCGGTCGTGGAGCCAGGAGTGAAGCTTGCGGTTACTCCACTGGGCAATCCGCTGGTAGTGCAGGAGACGGCCGATGTGAAGCTGGTACGCGTAATGTTGATAGTGCTCGTGCCGTTTGCTCCCCGGTTCACCGTCAACGTATTCGGACTCGCTGAGACAGTGAAGTTTGATGTGGTTCCTGCCGAAGGCGTAGCAGAAACCTGGTTTGAATTCCCACTCTCACCGTTGGCGTTCACTGCACTGACCACAAAGAAGTATGCGGTTCCGTTGATTAAGCCAGTATTCAGGAACGAGGTAGTTGTAGGAGTTCCCGCCAGCGTGTACGGCCCGCCACTTACGGTGGCACGTTTTACGTTATAGCTGGTCGCCCCGGTTGATGCGTTCCAGTTCAACTGAACCTGCGCGTTGCCCGGGCTGGCAGTGAGACCAGTCGGAGCCGTTGGCGGAGTTTGGTTTCCCCCGAGCGCATTGAGTAGCGCTGTATATGCCGGCTTGGGTTGATAGTTCGTGTCGAACGGCAAAGCATCTCCAAAGCCGCTGAATGTGCCGGGTATCCAGGAATACTTATCGGTGAATCCCCAGGTGACCACGGCTACGCATCTCGGTTGAGCCAGGCAAAAATTCATCACACTGGAATAACTGCTTGCCTGCTGCTGCATTTTGGTGGTGTCGTCAGGCAGTTGGATCCTGATGTCCAGTTCCGTGAGCGAAAGTTCGAGCCCCAGGTTTTGCAGTCGCGTGGCATTGCTCTGGTTAGCAGAAGAAATTGTAAATGGATTGACCTGGTGCATCTGCCAGCCAATTCCGTCGATCAGCCCTTGGCTTCTCAATCCGCTCACAAGGTTGAACGCCGCGTCGGGCTTGGCGCCGGACCCCTCAATGTTGTAGTCGTTGTAATAGAGTTTCACGTTGGGATCAGCCTGGCGGGCAAATTGAAATGCCATGGTGATGTAGTCAGGGCCAATTCCCCGATACCAGAATGAATCCGTCCGCAAACTGCCGTCAGCGTTGTCGCTGATGGCTTCATTCACCACGTCCCACGCCACAATTTTTCCCGCAAAGTGCTGCATCACTTTCGTGATGTGATTTTGCATGATGGCAATCAGCTGGTCGCGGCTAAAGTTGCCGTTGGCCAGCCAGCTGGGAATCTGGTTGTGCCAGATAAAATTATGTCCGCGGACTTTCATTCCATTCGCCTGCGCGAATGCCACCAGGGCATCGGCATCGGTGAAGTTGAAGCTGTTTTGTGCGGGTTCGAGGGCGTCGAACTTCATGACGTTTTCCGCCACCAGCATGTTGTACTCGCGGCCCAGGACTTCTGTGTACTGTGGTTCATTTCTGAAAGGGGTGATGTTGACCGCCGTACCGACAGAAAGATTGTGGCGGTCGGCGGCCGTACGGAGTTGAGCAGCGGATAGAGCGCCGAACTGCAACAAAACCAACAAGCCTACAAAATACCTTGAACGTTGCTTGATCCAAGTATGCATACGCACTCCTTATTGAGATACAAATAAATTGTCGGAATTAGACTAGGCATAGATCACGCCTCTTCGGAAAAAGACAGGCGGACCTGAGCCGCCTGTGTCCCAACAACCTCTAGTTACACGTCGTTCCATTCAGGGTGAAGGCGGAAGGTACCGCATTGTTTCCTGTAACACTTCCCGTAAAACCCATTCCGTTGTAGCTGCCGCCGGCCGGAATGCTCCCGTTGTAGCTCAGATTATTCACAGTCTCGGTTGCGCCGCTTTGTGTAAGGTTGCCATTCCATAGGTTTGTGATGTGCTGATTTCCGGAGTACGTCCACTTCAGCGACCAATTGTTGAGCGCGGTTGTTCCCGTATTCGCGATCGTGATCGCGGCTTGGAAACCTCCCGGGTAACTGTTCGTGATGGTGTAAGTAATGTGACAACCCGAACTGCCGCCTCCACCACCCGTGTTCACGGTGTAACTCACGGAGTTGCTCGTGGTGCCGCCGACAGTCACGCTCACACTGACCGCGCCGGCGATAAGGTTAGGCACTGTCGCGGTAATGGAAGTGTTCGACCACGACGTTACAGTTGCGGCTGTCATGCCAAAATTAACCTTGCTTGAACCCTGCGTTGCTCCAAAGTTCGAACCCGTGATGGTCACCGAACTTCCT
>CAWBXL010000192.1:0-8276 GCA_963792305.1 uncultured Acidobacteriaceae bacterium
GCGCCTCAAGAAGATCTACTGGCGCCGTTCGGTATTGCTTGAAGAACAGTTGCAACTTGGCCAAGGCCCTGTCGATTGCCGCGACTGGCAATCCATCGCTGCGTTTCAGCTTTCCGCGATGTTCGACCGCATCAGCGACCTGTTGATGGAGCGCGCCAGCGAGTCGGACGTCGCGGCAATCGCTCTACCTATGACGATGCGCGCGGCGCGCTCAAGACCGAGCGTGCCGCGCTGATAAGGAGTTTCGAGAAGGGACTGCGCAGCACGTCGACGATCGCATCGCCGGGCGCGGAGCGGCTCGAATTTCGCGACATCCGACGTCGATTCCAGCAAGCTGACGCTGGTCGACACGACGGCGATGGACGAGTCGGTGCTGGCGGCAACGTCAGCGTCGTAGAACGCGTCCATGACGAGCTCGGCGAGTTCAACCGCTGTGTCGGCTACCTGCTCGGCAAGCCCGGTCTGGACCGATGCCAACCCGCTGGCGCCGCAGATCATCGTCGGCGCGTTCGCCGAGGCGCTGGAGATCAAGGCCGACAAGGCGATAAAGTCCCAGATCCTCAAGGGGCTGAACCAGGCGTCGCTGGGGATCTTGCGGCGATCTACGCGGACCTCAACCAGCGCCTGGTAGACCTGCGGATCATTACTGGCGCAACAACGGGATGCTGGCGGCGCTGTTATGTCTGCACTTGACTCGTCGTATTGCTATCACGGTCACTTCGGTCCAATCGCCTGGCGGCGACACACTCGGCGCAGCCTGCCTCATCAATGACCAAACGGAATTAGTACGGGTTCAACAGCGCGGCAATGCGCGGAGAAATGTCGGCGGAAATGGCGCTGGAACTACGCAACTCACTGGCGACTATCGCAGATTGTGCCCAACGGCTAGCAACCGGCCCGGAAGAACAGTCCGTGCAACGGCTGGCATCGGACATTGCTTCGGAAGCAGCCCATCTGAACCACACTATTGGCGGCTTTCTCGCGGAACCGAAAGCAGCGCGGGCCGCAGCAGGAATTTGAGAACGATTTGAACTGCCTTTATGAGGCAGTAAGAAAAATGGAGCAACTATGAAACGGACAATGTACATCGCCATCGCTGGAATGATTCTTGCTTTGGTTGCAGTCGGCAACGCGCGGTCGGGAATCTGGGCGACTATGCCGCGCGGCTCGCAGAAGAACTAAGCCCACAGCAACCAAGAGTTTCGATAACGATAATCTTCCGAAAGACAGCCACCTGAGCGTGGTGGGGAATTCTGACGACACCCCACAGGCCGATAGCAACAACGCCAATGGCGCGGCTACACCTGCAAGCCCTAATCCGGCGGCAAACGCAAATAAGGCCGCTGAGATAAAGGCGCGTCTGGAAGCCCAAAAAAGCAAAGTCGAATTAGCCTCACGAGAATTGGACGTGGCACAGAGAGAATACCGTCTGCGTGCCGCATCCTTCTATGGCGATGCCGGAGACCGCTTACGCAATTCCGCACCTGGGACAAGGAAGACGCCGACTACAAGCAGAAAATCGCCGACCAGCAAAAAGCCGTAGCTGACGGGAAGAAGCAAGTCGAGGACCTGCAAGAAGAGTTGCGCAAAGCCGGCGGAAAGTAAAACATCGCTCTACTATCAAGCCTCTGCCGATGCGGGGGCTTTTTCTTTTTCAGCCTATTTTCTCACGCGCTTCAAGAATCTGCTGGACATGGTGTCTGCCGTGGATCCAATGAAACTTCCGCCACTGCTCTCCAGTTAAAGCACCCAGCACCGGGTGATTGAACAACTGGTTACGTTTTCCCAGGCGCAGTTCACAGCGGGTGAGCAATTCATTCATCGTAGTAATTTGTCGCGCGATATCGGAAACCACTTGCTCGGTTGGAATTCCTTTGGGATGAACTTGTGGAGGAGCCAGTATACCCCGGGGATAATATCCCAACGTAATAACTACCAGGGTCTTCAGACGCTGATTGAACGTCTGCGACGTGGACAGTCGGTTTTCAGCAGCCAGCACACGTTCACATCCCTTCACGGTCCCCGTGTAGGTTAGATACAAGTGTTCGAGCACCTGTACGATGTTCCACTTCCCTTCCCGAGGCTTTAGCATTTCCTCATGGCTCATGTCACGCATCGAAGAGGCGATGGCCTCCTGTAACCTCGGGATGTATTCACTCATGCGTGATCACTCCGCTACTATCTTATAGAATTGATGCGGCGTATTCTGTCGGCAAATTCCTCGTGATCGAAAGAAGAATGAACATGAAAAAGCTGCTTATGCTGGTTGCGGCGTTGGTCCTACTGGCAGGATGCCAGGATGCTGTGAAGCCGGTCGAACAGGCAAAGCCCAACGTTCCGAAACCAGCCGATTTGTTGACCGGCCGCTTTGGGTTTTACAAGATGGTCGTTCCCGCCCACACCTGGGCGCGCGACGCCCAGCCCTTTCTCTGGAATCGCAGGTCAACAGCGATTCAACCGGTAAGGATGGCAAATCGGCAGTCTGGCGCGCAGGATTTGCTTCACCCTTGAGCCGGGCCACAAAACCCTACTCGTGGTCAGGGACCGATGCGCAGGATGCGCCGGCACGCGGGATCAATAATGGCAGCGACAGCGACTATACGCCCAACAATTCCAATACGCAGGTCTTTGATCCGGCCTTTCTGAAGGTTGACACCGACAAGGTATTCGAAACTGCCCAAAAACATGGTGGAGAGAAAATCCTGACCGCGGCGCCTAATACTCCAATCACCTATCGGGTAAGCTGGGACCGCAATACCGGCAAGCTGATATGGCACGTGAATTATGGTGAGGGAAAACTGGTCGTGGAAGTGGATGCCTCCAGCGGAGACTTCATCCGCGTACAAAAGTAGCTACTTCGGCTGAGTTTTCTCCGGCTCCTGGCTGGCTTGGGTTTTCCCTAGCTTCTCCAGTCCCTTGCGGGCTTCCGGGGCCAGCAGGCCTTGCGGCAGGATCTTCAAGTATTCCTGATAATGTTTCGCAGCTTGATCGGGATCATTGAGCTTTTCGTAGCACTGAGCCATGTGGAAGTTGGCTTCCGCATCGTTGGGTTTAAATTCCAGCGCCTCCTGATACCGGCCTAAAGCGGCACGATAATTCTTTCGTTTGAAATAGAAATCTCCTACTTCACTGTTCTTGGCCGCACGGTGCGGGTCCCAGGCGTGCATCTCCTGTACGTCGGGGTTGTCACCCGCTTCGCTATCCATAATGGCGGAACCACTATCCGGATGGGTCTTGGCGTCGTCTGCCGGCGGACTCAGGTCAATCTGCGTGTTCTTGCTGGAACTCATGCCGGTTTCCTTACTGGCTTCTTTATTTGCTTCCGGACTTGGACTTATTTCCGGACTAGGCTGTTGATCCTCCTGGGAACGTGGCGGGGCCTGGTTTTTGGGTGGGGTCTTTCCGGAAGAGGGTAACTGCTCTACTTGAGCTTGGACAGCCCCTGCCAGCAACACCAATAGGCATGTAGTAAGGAACAAGCGAAACATAGTTATATTTTAGCCGCGAGCTTCCAGCATTTCCAGACTGATGGGCGAGCCGCCCGCCACCATAACCCTCATATATTCTTGGATGCCAAAAAAAAGCCAGGCCACCTTGTAAAAAGGCGGCCTGGGTTGGCGAAGTCCTCCGGGGAGGAGGGAAAACTTAGTTGGTACCGGTTGGCGACGGTGATGCCGCAGCGGTTGGCTGGGCAGTCGGGGTCGCATCGGCGGTGGAGTTCGTCATCAGACGGACATCCACGCGGCGGTTCTTGGCACGGCCTTCACGGGTCTTGTTGTCATCGACCGGCTTGTCCTTGCCCAATCCGACCACATAGATCTTGTGTGCCGGGATATTGTGCTGGGCGGCCAAGTACTGGATCACAGAATTGGCACGGCGCTCGCTGAGATCATAGTTGTAGTCCGCGTTGCCGACTGAATCCGTTCCGCCTTCGAGGGCAATGATGTAACCCTTGGTGTTGGGAACGACCGAAGCCAGCTGGTCCAGAGCTGCTTTCGCATCTTTGGTCAGATTGTCCTTGTCGAAGCCAAACTGCACGGAAGCTTCATTTACGACGTGGTAGTTGTCCAGGTTCGCTACCGTGTTTTGCAGGCTGTCAACGCGGTGAACAGCGTTGTCGGCAAGGGTCTGGGCCTGGGCTGCCTGTTGTCCAGCCGCCTGTGCTTTCTGGTCCACTTCAGCGGTCTTTGCATTTACCTGTTGAATGCCTGCCTGGGCGCGCGCGTCAACGTCCTTAATGGAGTTGGTGTTTTTCGCTGTCAGGTCATCCAGCTCGTTCGTCTTGTTAATAAGCGGCGTCGTTTGTTGCTTGACATAGTTTTTGGTGGAACAACCTACCGTTGCCAGCATAGCCGCCGTCAGTCCAATCACTAACGAAGTGCGATTCATCGAAAGGCTCCTTTTCACATCTAATCTTACTGGCTCTCGCTCGGCGAGGCCGTTACTTCGTGTACAACTCAGAATCTGGGAGGCGCGGAGTTGATTGGGGGAGGCTATTTTCCGCGTCACTCACCCTGAGTTAAAGCACGGTTGATGCCAAGTTACAGTGAATATCGCCAAATACGCCATAACCCAATGTAAACAAAAGACTAAATGGCAATTTAAAACCTGCGCCCACGTGACTCAAGGACAGCGCCCATTGAGCAAACCGCAGCCTAAGGATGGAAAATTTATACGGTCGAAGTTGGCACATTAGAACCCTCCTCAAGCGAACAATGTAGATGCATTTTCAATAGAATGGAGCTACTCACCCGGCATGGATTTGCAAGAAAAAATTCGCACGATTCCCTCCGCGCCAGGGGTGTACCTCTACAAAAATGCCGAAGGAGAGGTCATTTACGTCGGAAAGGCTAAAAACCTGCGCAGTCGGGTGGGTTCTTACTTCCATGAGGGACGCTGGACCGATGCCAAAACCGGCACGCTGGTACGCGAAACGGCGGATGTTGAGTACATCGTCGTTGCCAACAACAAAGAAGCTTTGGCGCTGGAGAACAACCTCATCAAGCAGCGTAAGCCTCGCTTTAACATCCTGCTGCGGGATGACAAGACTTATCCGTATGTGAAGCTGACCTCCGGCGAGCGCTTTCCGCGTGTGTATGTGACCCGACGGTTACGAAAAGATGGCAGCGATTATTTTGGACCGTACTTCCCCGCCAATTTGGCTTACCGCATTGTGGATTTGATTCACCGCAATTTTCTGGTGCCGTCCTGCAAGGTGGATTTGACACGGTTCCATCCTCGACCATGCCTTCAGTACTACATCAAGCGATGCCTGGGGCCGTGTGTCGAGCAACTAACCACGCCGGAGATTTATCAGGAAGCGGTCCGCGATGTGAAGTTGTTTCTCGAAGGGCGGCAGACCGATCTCTCACGTTCTTTACGAGAACGCATGGAACAGGCTGCGGCTGCTGAAGAGTTCGAACGCGCCGCCAGATACCGCGACCTGATCTCCACCGTCGAGCAGTTGCAGGAAAAGCAACGCATGTCGACAGTCGAAGGGAATGATGCGGACGTGTTTGGCTATCACTATGAAGGTGGAATGCTGGCGGTGAATCTGTTTCATATGCGCGGCGGAAAGGTTTTGGACCGGCGGGAATTTTTCTGGGAGGAGTTGCCGGAGTTTGAGTCGGCGGAAGATACACGGCAGGCTGAGCACGACCCTACCTCGACACAAGCTGATTTCGCACCCGGGGAATTTTTCTCCGCGTTCTTGAAGCAGCTTTATATCGGCCAGCCGTATATACCCCGCAACATTTACGTTCCTGTGGATTTCGAGGACCGCGAAGCTCTTGAAGATTTACTTTCCGAGCAGGGGGCGGACAGGAGTGTCCGCCCTACACGCGTGAACATTCTTGTACCCTTGCGTGGAGAGAAACGTTCTTTGCTCGATCTGGCGGGAAACAACGCCAAGCAGTCTTACGATCAGCGCTTTCGGGTGATGAAGCCGAACATGAGGGCCATCCAGGAAGCATTGCAGGACACTCTTGGACTGCCCGACCAGCCGCACCGCATCGAGTGTTTCGATATTTCCCACATTCAAGGTGCGGAGACTGTGGCCTCCATGGTGGTCTGGGAAGATGGCCGTATGAAAAAGTCCGATTACCGCAAATTTATTATTCGGACAGTCGAGGGTGTGGATGATTTTGCATCTATGCGTGAGGTAGTCACGCGCCGCTACAAGCGTCTGCAAGAAGAAGAAAAAAAAATGCCGAGCCTGGTGCTGATTGACGGCGGCCTGGGTCAGCTTCACGCGGCTGCCGATGCGCTTGAGTCACTGGAAATTATTAACCAGCCGCTCGCCTCGATTGCCAAGCGAGAAGAAATCATCTACGTGTACGGACAGGAGAATGAACCGATCGGGCTCGATCACCACTCGCCCGTTTTGCATTTGGTCCAGTTGATCCGCGATGAAGCCCACCGCTTTGCTGTGACCTTCCATCGAAAGCGGCGGCAGATTCGCGATCGCTCCACGGAACTACGCGAGATTCCTGGAGTCGGTGAAAGCACTACTCGACGATTGCTTCAACATTTTGGCAGTGTGCAAGCGGTCAGACAAGCCGATGTCGCCGCACTTTCAGCGGTAGTAACACGTCATCAAGCAGAAGCAATATTGGAACATTTCAGGAAATGAACGGCTTAGTATTGTTTGCTCTGTGGAACAGGTCTTTCTTTTTCTGCCCGAGTTTTTTTAGTTGCCATAGCCTTGTCAACCCACTTGTCGGCAATAACAGTGTCGGCATTGTAAGCTGCCTTATCCCCACACTGAATATCGGCACGCTGGCGATACAACAAATTTAAATAAGCCATTGCATCGTCGTAATCAGGGCGCAGTTCGAGGGCTTTGGTAAGCATCTCAATACCCTCTTTAACGCGATCTCCGTTCTCATTCCGCAAGGTCCAACATTCACTCTTATCTATGAGGGGATCAGACATTTTCAGGTCCAGCGTACTCACTAATTCACCCTTCGCCGTATAAGCCTGCATCCAATCAATTACCGCGATCGCATAATAACTTTCGGGATCGTTTGGATCCAACTCAATCACCTTGCGGTGGTATTCCTTCGACTCTTCCAATCTTTTCACGTTAAACAAAAGAGCCGCTATGCCTTTTACACAATTCGAATCTTCCGGAGACAGTTCCATCACTCTCTTGTACTCCTGAATGGCCTGCTCTGCGAGCTGAACATTGTCAGGCGACTGGCTACCAGGAGTGTATTCAGTGGCAAGAGCAGTCGCCAGATAGAGATGTGCGTTTGCTCGCTTGTCATCCAGAGTGACCGCAGCTTTGAAATGCTGAACAGCATCCTCGATTTTGTTTAGCTTGTAAGCTTGGATCCCTTGGTTCAGTTCATCTCGAGCATTCAATGACTGGGAAAACAGACGAGTCGAAAATATCAATAAAATCAGTAATGTGTACAAACGATCTAATTTCATATAGCTGTTGAGTGATTAGACACCAAACAAAGCAATTTCAGCATCTCAATTTTGATTCGTTTCATTACTAAGGGACTACCGAATTAACACACATGAAATAAGCCCCTATAATTGATAAGTCAATGTTCTCCTCTCTCAAAAGCCGCCATTGGATTGTGATCTTCTCCCTACTCGCGCTGATCGGGCTGGGAGTCGCCGCTTCGATATTGACTCGCGATGATTCCAGTGCAGCCAAGCCGAACACAAATCGCCGTCCTCTGCTTGTAGACACGAGCGCGGTGCAAACTGCACGGCAGTTGGCAGCCACTGCATCGGGCCGAGATGAACAACGCCTGGCCCGGCAAGCGGTGAAGGCGTCCGATCATGCAGTCGATTTGGCCTTCGCCTCAGCTCTGCGCGCAGCATCACAACAGCGCGAAATAGCGACTCCTGAAACGCGCGAGCTATTTGATCGCGTAAAAAAAGCAGAAGAAGTCGTAAATACTGAGCAGGCCCAGATCGATCAGCTCAAAAAGCAACTGGCAGCCGCTCCCGCACCTCGCCAGGATGCGATCCAGCAACATCTCAATGTGGCGCAAGCACAGTTTGAACTGGATCAAGATGAATTGCAGGATGCACAAGAAGATTTAATGCGGTCGGGAGCGGACACGCAAAGCCGCATCCAACGCCAGTTCACACGTTATCAGGCAACATCCAAGAACGATCAGGACCCGAATGCCACCCAGAATAATCCTCAAAAGCAGGACACGCCTGACTCAACCTTCCTTGGGCAGTTCGCGATTTTGCAGCAGTTGCGCCTAAAAGCGGTTCAATTACGCAACGCTAACCAGGCTGCCGTAGAT
>CAWBXL010000193.1:0-7368 GCA_963792305.1 uncultured Acidobacteriaceae bacterium
AGGCGCCAATCGGCAGCAGAGCCAACTCCGGTGAAAGCCGTTCGCCAATTTCGCGGAAGCCGTCAAAGTAAGCCGTGTCGCCTGCGTGGTAGAGCGAATGTTTTCCACCGCGCAGCACATAACCACCGTATCCGCGATGTGAATCCTTCAAAATCCGTGCTCCCCAGTGTTTGGAGGGAACATGGGTGACGGTCAGGTCATGATGGCGATAGCTGTTCCACCAATCCAGTTCCACCACATCTTCAAATCCGAGGTCGGAAACTAAATCAAATACATCGCGAGGGACCACAATGATAGGGGCTTTTTTCCGCCGCAGCCGATTTTGCCACACAATCGAGCGAAGTGTCGGGCGGTGCAGATGATCAAAGTGAGCATGGGTCACAAGCACAACGTCAATCGGCGGCAGGTCACGCATCTTGATCCCCGGCTTGCGCAGCCGCTTTAAAACAAAAAGCCAGCGCGCAAAGTTGGGATCGATCACCACATTCTGCCCGCCCATCTGGGCAAAGAAACTGGCGTGTCCAATAAAGGTGAGGCCAAGCTCGCCATTGGTCACGAGTTTTGGTTTATGGGTCTGCCCGGTGCGAGGAGTGACAGCCGAATCGCGTACCAGATGCCCAAAATTACTGGCACGCTTACGCAACGCAGGATTCTTAAGAGTATTCTTTAACATGAAAGCGTCGAACCCCGACGCTCACACTTTTACCCAGGGTTCTACATCTATTTTAAAACATTTGGCCTCGATTCTTGACCATACTTGCTGGGTAAGTTCTAATCAATTTGGTTCGCATTTATAGATCGGAGACTTCACATGCGCGTAGCCTTTCTGGGATTAGGCATCATGGGTAGTGGTATGGCCACAAATTTGGCGAAAGCCGGGCACGAAGTAACTGTCTGGAACCGCACTCCCGGAAAAACGGTGGAAGGCGCACGCACAGCGGCAACTCCCGCGGAAGCTGCAAAAGGAGTGGAAGTGGTATGGATGTGCGTGTCGGATACCAAAGCTGTAGAAGGTTTGTTGTTCGGGCCTGATGGCGTTGAGCAAGCGCTCACCCCGGGCATGATCGTAGCTGATTCCAGCACTATCTCTCCTGCTGCGACCAAAAAGTTTGCGGAACGAGTTCGCGCAAAAGGCGCGGATTACGTAGACAATCCGGTGACCGGCTCAAAGATTGCTGCGGATGCCGGGTCGCTGGTCTTTATTGTGGGCGGTGAAGAAGCCACTATCGAAAAATTGAAGCCGCTATACGCAGCCATGGGGAAGGTATTTTTCCGCGTAGGCGAGACCGGCAAAGGGCAGTCCGCCAAGATCGCAATGAATTTACAAATTGCCCTCATCTATGAAGGATTTGCCGAAGGTCTGACATTGGCTGCGAAGCTCGGGGTAGATGCCCAGACCCTGTTGCCACTGATCCAGGCATCCATGATCCGCTCCGGCGTTGTGGACTATAAAGCGCCATTCGTTCTCAAACGCGATTTCACGCCCAACTTCCCTATGAAACTGATGCACAAAGACATCAAGCTCATGCTTGATGCCGCAAAAGAAGCCCGTGTAAAACTGCCGGCGCTGGAAATTGTCGAAGAACTCTACGATGTCGCAATAGAAGATGGTAACGGTGACCTTGATTATTCCGCGGTCATTACCCTTCTCGAGAAATGGGCTGGAGTAGAAGTAAAGGAAGCTGTGGCCTAGAGTCACGTCCCACTGCGGGAGCATTCCTACAAGAGTCAGTGGTTACTCTCGTAATAACGCCTATTACATAACTATTACAGTCACGCCCGTGCGGCACTGATAATTTTGAATTGCAGGCCGAACACAGGGACCCACTCATGGAACTCGAAGTATTAAATCGCAAAGCCGCTGCTGATGGTGAAGTGAACTGGATCACCGCCGGGTTTATGGCGGCATTTCACGTTGGAGCAATCGCTGCCCTCTTCTTCTTTACCTGGAAAGCATTGCTGGTTTCGATGGTTCTCTGGTGGATGGCCGGCGGCATGGGCATCGGCATGGGTTATCACCGCCTGCTGACCCATCGCGGCTACAAAACTCCCAAGTGGGTGGAGTATTTCCTGACCATATGCGCGACCATGGCGCTCGAAGGCGGACCGATTTTCTGGGTGGCGACACACCGCATTCATCATCAATATTCTGACGAAAACGGCGACCCGCATTCACCCATCGACGGCAAGTGGTGGGCGCACATGGGCTGGATACTCATGGGCAAGTCGATGCACCATGACACCACAACCCTGGCGCGTTATGTCCCCGACCTGGCCAAAGACAAATTTCACATCTGGATCACAAAATATCACTACGTTCCCATGGTTGTGTTGGGCGCGGTCCTTTATGCCACAGGCGGACTGCCATTCCTGCTCTGGGGAGTATTCTTTCGCACCGTGATCGGATTGCATTTCACCTGGCTGGTGAACTCCGCTACACACAGCTGGGGAACCCGGCGCTTCGTCACTACGGATCTTTCCACCAATAGCTGGTGGGTGGCTCTGGTGACCTTCGGTGAAGGCTGGCACAACAACCATCACGCGCATCCAGTTTCCGCGCGGCATGGTATCGCCTGGTATGAAGTTGACTTGAACTGGTATGGAATCTGGGCGCTGAAAAAGTTGGGTTTGGCCCGTCATATCTACAAGGTCAAGCTGGACAACCTACCGGCTACACCGCCATTGACTCGTAGTTTGGCCAGTGCCGAGGTAGTTGAGCCAGTTGCCATGGCTGACTAACTTAAGAACCGAGAACCAAGATCTGACAACTGATTTTAAAAAACCAGGCCAGTGAATCCGCCTGGTATTGAAAATCAGTTCTTTGATCTAAGTTCGCGGTTCTCAGTTTTTACCGCTCTCAATTCTTTCAATTCGCACTCCTCAATCAGAGGAGTAGCTCCCGGCTTACTCGCAACCCAAGCAGCAAAACGGTTGGCGGCGTTATTGATCTGCTCCAGTGAAGCTCCTCGCAAGAAATGGTGTATTAGACAAGCGGTAAAAGCGTCTCCGGCGCCGACCGTGTCTGCAACTTTCACGCGAAAGCCATCATGGCTGGAACTGCCCGAAGGGGTCATCAGCAAACTACCATTAGCTCCACGAGTTACACAAACTAATTTCAGTTCATACATTTCCAGCAACTGCCTTGCAGTTTTTTCCTCATTCGCGAATGTAAGCCCAAGCAGCTTCGTGACTGCGGGAAGCTCTTCGTGATTCAGTTTGACTAATTGGGTCTCGCCGAGTGATTCTCTCAGCAATTCGGGTGTGAAGTATTCCTGCCGGAGATTTGCATCGAATATACGCAATGCCGAGGAGTGGGCAGCTCGTAAGAACCGGCGGATGGTGTCGCGAGATCGAGGGTTTCTCTGCGCCAGTGTGCCAAAGCAAATGACATCAGCTTGCTGAGCCAGCTCATTCCACACTGGCGTCCACTCCAGAAAATCCCACGCCACATCCGGAGTGATGGTGAATTTCGGCTGCCCCGCGGTATCGACTTCGACCACAGCTGTCCCTGTCGGATGTTGTGGATCAACTTGTAGAAATTGGGTAGACAGGCCGATATCTTTCATCTTGCCAAGCGTTTCTCGCCCTAAAGAATCGTCGCCGACCCGGCTGGCAAGCATGCCTTCATCGCCTAACAGGGAAGCCATATAAGCGAAATTGCCGGGAGCGCCACCCAATTGCTTGCCACCGGGCAGAACATCCCAGAGAACTTCGCCGATGCCAACGATTTTGTAGCGAGATCTCATCCCAGTCAGGATAACTGTTGTAATTGGTTTTCTTTGTGACCTCTACGGGTTACATTTTTCTTGCCGGCACAAGAAAAACTCTTAAACCGCAAAGTTCGCAAAGAAAATCCGCAGAGCACGCAAAGAAGACCTTATTTTTGTCAGCTACAGTATCCAACAAAAGACGCGGTAAAATCCTCACATGCGCATAGCCCGCCGCAAGTCGGCACTGTTCTTTCTGTGCCTGGGAGTCTGCCTGGCCGGGCTCGCGCTTGCCGTAGGCAGTGGCTGGATCATCCTCAACTGGCGCTACGATTTGAAAGTAGTTTTTGGCATTATCTTCTTCGCCGCAATCGTAGCCGGAATGATCCTCAACACCAGCTTTCTCGTCCGCGAAATCCGCCTCAATGAACAGCATGACAGTTTCATTAACGCGGTTACCACGAGCTTAAAACACCCATTACATCGATTCGACTCTACCTGCAAACTCTCGAACACCGCGACGTAGACGAAACCCAGCGCCGTGAATTCTATCGGCTGATGCTGGACGATGCTGACCGACTATTACGCACCGTCGAACAAGTCTTAAAAGCGGGAGAGGCCCGCCATAAACGAGAACGACGTCACTCTGAGCTCGACTTCGGAACACTGGTACAGGAGTGCATCGAGGTCGCCCGTAACCGTTATCACTTGCAACCAGAAGCCATGCGCTTCGAATCATCGACCAATGGAGTGCGCCCGCTGGTAAACGGCGATGCCGAAGAGTTGAACACCGCGGTCTCCAATGTGCTGGATAACGCAGTGAAGTATTCGACCAAGGGAGTAGACATTGCTATTCGCTTGGCGGCGCCTGATGAGAAACATCTTGTGTTAAGCGTTCAAGACCACGGGGCCGGCATCCCCGAGCAAGAGTTAAAACGCGTATTCCGGCGCTTCTATCGCGTTCGTACGCGCGCACTACGAGGAGTAAAAGGCACAGGCTTGGGGTTATTCATCGTCCGCGCCATCGCCAGCAAGCACGGCGGACGAGTGTTCGCGCAAAGTGAAGGCGAAGGGCAGGGAACTACCGTGGTGATCGAACTGCCGCGGAGTGTGGCATGAGCCGCGTCCTGATCGTCGAAGATGAAGCACATCTCGCCAACGGGTTGCGCTTTAACCTGGAGGCCGAAGGCCATTCTGTCAAAATAGCCGGAGATGGAGAAACCGCGCTCACCTTGCTTCAAGACAAAAAGCAAGACTTCGACGCGGTAGTCTTGGATGTGATGCTCCCCGGCAAAGATGGTTTCACCGTAGCCTCGGAACTTCGCGCCGCCAGAAATTTCGTCCCGGTCTTAATGCTGACCGCCCGGGGCCGCCCCGAAGATGTGCTGAAAGGATTCGCCTCTGGTGCAGACGACTATTTGCCCAAGCCGTTCGAGTTGGCAATTCTGCTGGCGCGCCTGCAAGGTTTGCTTCGCCGCTACGAGTGGATGAAAGCCAGCCAGCAAGCCGGAGCACTACCCAAGAAAACTACTGGGCCGGAATATGAAGTTTTTTCTTTCCACGGCCGGACCATAGATTTCGGCAAGCTCGAGTTGCGCGTAAAAAACAATGTCATTCAACTAACGCTGATGGAAGCCGAGTTGATGCGTCATCTCATCCGCAACAACACGCAGGTGGTCTCACGCAAATCAATTCTCGAAGAAGTTTGGGGCCTGCACGAAGACACCGACACACGAGCCATCGACAACTTCGTCGTACGCCTGCGTCGCTATATAGAGGACGATCCCGCGAAACCAGAGCATCTGCTGACAGTACGAGGAGTGGGATACAAATTCGTAGCCGAGCCGAAGAAATCTTAGGATTGCCGAGCCGAAGCCCCGACCGCCAGTTCCCGGACCGCATCCAGAAATCCAGCGCCAGCCTGCTGATCCGATAAAGTTTCGAGCGCCACGGTAGCGGTAAGGTGAGGAGACTTCGCGCGGAACCGCACGCTCATAAGACTATGCCCCCGCGAAGTCATCAGAGTATTCACTACGGGAGTAAGCTCCTGTTTCCAGTGGGTTCGGGTAGTCAACACGACTGGTCCGGGGCGGAAGATCATCCACTTATGTGATCCGGTTTCCTCGTTGGGAGGGCTGTTATGTGTAAACCAGCGATGTCGCATTACCTCGAGGTTGAACGCGGGAACATGGTCCAGATCGGCTTCAAAAGTAAGAGTCTCTTTTTGTCCGCGCCAGAGGCTCAAAGCCCACTGAATCGGGCAAAGGGCGCGGCCGTAAACGTACCGTCACTGAGGCATCCTCAATCGGCTGCCGCGAAAACCTCAACTGGGCTTTCACCCGGCTGGAGCTAAGCCAGCGCGAATCCATAATCCGGCCCCTCGCCCACACAGGCGGCCTCTACCCAAAGCAGGGCTTTCAACCCCTTGCGCCGATTATATTGAGTGAAACCGACGTACCAGAGCAGCAACGCCGCGACCGCGAGTATTCCGGAGATGAGGACTACGTGTCCCACCCTTGCCTCTGATGCGATAGTACGACTGTGGGTGGTATGGCGGCAAGCAGGCAAATGGACATGGCAAAGAAATGTACTGTATAGGCCGGACTTGCCCTTGTTCCTCCTGCGTTTATTTTTAAATCAGACGCGACGGTTAGAATAATCCCGTGGATTTTACCTTGCGCGACGCCGACTCCCGCGACTTCGAGACCCTCTGGCGGATCGACCAGCAATGCTTCGCTCCGGGCATTGCCTACTCCCAGCGGGAACTGGCTACTTACATGTCGCTGCGCAGCGCCTTTACCATCGTGGTCGCTGACTCCGAGTCAAAGATCGTGGGTTTCCTGGTAGCTACGGTCCGCCGCAACGGAATTGGCCATGTGATCACCATCGACGTTTTGCAGGAAGCCCGGCGCTTGGGCATCGGTTCGCCGCTCCTGAATGCCGCCGAGGAACGCCTGCGCCGGCTGAAATGCCACAGCGTGGCGCTGGAAACGGCGGTGGACAATCAGTCCGCCCTATTTTTTTACAAACAGCACGGATATTTCACGGTAAAAACCATCCCACGTTACTACTCGAATGGCGTGGACGCCCTGGTCCTGCAAAAGGATTTGCTTTCTACCGCACAAGCCAGCTAACTTGCTGAAATGAAAGTTGCCATCCAAGGAGAAACGAATTCGTATTCAGCCACGAGGCGGCGCGTCGTATGGTACCTGGTTGCACCATTGTTCCATGTGCGCGCTCAAGGGAAGTGTTTGAACGCCTGAAGAAAGGGTCGGTCGATATTGCTGTAATTCCGATCAAAATTCTTTGGCGGGATCGGTCGCCGAACACTTCGACCTGCTGTTGACCCACAATTTTTTTATCCAGAAGGAATTTCGTCTGAGGATCGCGCATAACCTGATCGCGGCCCCGGGAGTGAAACTGCGTGATATCCGCAAGGCGTACTCACACCCGGTAGCACTCGATCAGTGCCGGGATTTTTTCCGCAAGAACCCTGACATTGAAGCGTCTTCGTTTTATGACACAGCAGGCAGCGCTAAATATGTCACGGAAAAACGGGTGACAGATGCCGCCGGCATCGCCGGCAAACAAGCGGCGGCGGTCTACAAAGGAAAGATCCTGGCTGCCGGAATCGAAGACGACAAAAAGAATTTCACCCGCT
>CAWBXL010000194.1:0-5881 GCA_963792305.1 uncultured Acidobacteriaceae bacterium
AGAATGAACGCCAGCATGGAACCGTCGGCTGACAATGCAATGTGCGTGATTTCGCCGGGGACAGTGATGGCGAATTGCTGGGTCTGGGAGGGAGCAGGCCGCTTCGCTAAGAACCAGGTTGCCGCGGCGACACGCCACCAGAGCGAGCAAAACTGCAGCCCATAGCAGAGGAGAACGTTTGCGCGGCGAACCGCAGCTACTCGGGCCGCACTGGTATCGCTTCCCGACAACGAGGACAAAGCGAACGACAAATCCTTTGATGACTGGAAACGCTGGTCCGGACTTTTCTCCAGACAGCGGCGAACGATTTTTTCCAGTGCGGGTGAGAGGGAGCGCGCTGGATCACTCAAATCTGCCGGATCTTCCCGAAAAACGGCAGTCATGGTTTCCGCCGGAGTGTCTCGTCGGAATGCGCGCAGGCCGGTAAGCATTTCGTACATCACCGCACCGAAGGCAAAAATGTCTGTGCGAGGGTCGGCGGCTTCCCCTCGCACTTGTTCCGGGGCCATGTAGCTGGCCGTTCCCATGACTGTGCCAGCGGAGGTGTGGGCGCTGGTCATGGTTCGTCCGCCGGATTCGTCTGTTTTTACAACCAGTTTGGCGAGGCCGAAGTCGAGAATCTTTACTCGTCCATCTTTGGTGATGAACAAATTTTCCGGCTTCAGGTCACGATGGACGATGCTCTTCTCATGCGCTGCGGCCAATCCCTGCGCGATTTGCACTCCATACTCGATGGCCTTGCGCTGCGGCAATGCACCTTGCTCCAGCAGATCGCGCAGGCTCTGGCCTTCCAAAAGTTCCGAAACCAGAAACGGCGAGTCATTGTTTTTCCCGACATCATGGATCGCCAGGATGTTGGGATGATTAAGTGCCGCTACGGCACGAGCTTCCTGCTCGAAACGCGCAAGGCGGTCAGTATCGCGGGTAAAGGATTCAGGAAGAATTTTCAGAGCTACGTCGCGTCCGAGGCGCGTATCGCGCGCGCGATATACCTCGCCCATGCCGCCAGCGCCGAGTGGAGACTGGATTTCATACGGCCCGATTTTGGTTCCAGCAGCCAGAGCCATGAATGGTCAGTGGATTATAGCCGCTCGAATGCGCGGCCCGAATGGCCATTCCCATATGGGGAAAGGCTAAGTGATAACTTTATTAATCCCTTGCCGTCCTATGAGAATTGGGAGTATTATCCCCGGCCTGTGCCGAAAGTAACCTTGGCTAACCCCGTCGGGTCGTTGACCCATCCAAATAGGGGATGTAGCATTTAGTCTTTGTGGGATAGAAAAGCCGCCTGCTGGCGAGCGGTAAGTCATAGATAAAAAATGAGATTTTCAAAATATTATCTATCGCTAGCGCCGCTTGCGGCGTGGCTTTTAGTGGGTACTGCCTGCCAGACAGCGCGGCCTGCTACGTTTCTGCCACCTGCCCAGGCAAATGCACCAGCTTTAACGGCAGCGGCTGATCCGGCTCCAAAACCTGCTGACCCCTCGGTTGAAACCACGCTAGCTGAACCTGAAGTTATGCCGGTTCCCAAAACGGATCCAGTGGCTGATCTTCTTGCTCAGGTCGAAAAGGAATACCAGGCTGGACAGGTGAACTTCAAAGCTGGGCGACTGGAAGCCGCAAAGCAGAATTACGATCACGCGCTGGACATGCTCGCCAAGAGCCAGATGGATGTGAAATCTGATTCGCGTTTGCAGCAGGAGTTTGATCAGCTCCAAGTAGCAGAGAAAACCGTTCAGCAACAGGATGCGCAGCAGGAGCAAGCGGAGCAGGTAAAGCCCGCCGAGCCGGCACCCATTGACGAAGCTAACGATGTCACTCCGCCGGTTGACGCTAACACTAAGGCTAAGGCGGAGGCTGAGATTAAGAACACACACTCCGATCTTCCCTTAATGATGACGGACCAGGTGGCTGGTTATATCGATTACTTCTCGGGACGGGGACGTGAGAACTTCGAGAATGCGCTCATCCGCAGCGGACGTTATCGCGACATGATTCAGCGGACATTCAAAGATGCAGGCATTCCCCAGGATTTGATCTATCTGGCGCAAGCTGAGTCGGGCTTCCACCCACTGGCGGTTTCCCGTGTAGGCGCCCGTGGCATGTGGCAGTTTATGAGCAGCCGCGCACGAGGCTATGGCTTGCAGCGTACGCGATGGGTGGATGACCGCCAGGACCCAGAAAAGGCCACTCGCGCCGCCGCGCATCACTTAAAGGATTTGTATAACCAGTTTGGCGACTGGTATCTCGCCATGGCGGCCTATAACTCCGGGCCTGGCGGGGTACAGAGCGCGGTTAAACGTACTGGCTACGCGGACTTCTGGGAACTGTACCGCCGCAATGTGCTGCCGCGCGAAACCCGCAATTATGTCCCGATCATCCTGGCTGTGACCATCATGGCCAAGAACCCCGAGCAGTATGGGTTGGATAAGCTGGAACTGGAAAAGCCGGTAGCTTACGACACCGTCAACATTGATTATCCGGTTGATCTCCGCCTAGTGGCCGAGTGTGTAAATGTAACCCCGTACGCTCTGCAAGATTTGAATCCAAGCCTTTTGCGTTGGACGACGCCCGAAAGCGGTTCGTTTGAGCTGCGGATTCCAGCTGGGACTAAGGACCAATACACGGCCGCGGTTGAGCAGATCCCGGCTGACATGCGAGTTTGGTGGCGCTATCACCAGGTCGCCCAGGGCGAAACCTTGTATTCGCTGGCGCGGGCCTATCGCACAACGCCAGCCGCAATAGCCAAGGCCAACAATATTCAGCCTGAAGCCGAGTTGACTGCGGAAAGCCATCTGGTCATCCCGATTACTCCAGGGAAGCACGCGACTACAGAAGATTCTCAGACCTACGCCAAGCACATTACCCGCTACAGAGTGCGTAGGGGAGACACAGTCCAGACTGTGGCGGACAATTTCAACGTTCCACCGACGATGGTCCGGCGTTGGAACCACCTCCCTAAGGGAAACAGCTTGCGTGGGCGACGGGTGCTCTTTTTACATCAGCCCATCAGTCCGACCCTTACAGCGACTGCGAGCGAGTCAAAGTCTAAATCGAAGACAACCGCCGCGAGCACTCAAGACGTACGTCATGAAGTCCAGGCAGGGGAGACACTTTACTCCATCGCCACCACCCACCACACCACCGTCGAGGCCCTGCAACGTGACAATGGCAGCCTTCCGACCATCAAGCCGGGGATGGTGCTGATCATTCATCCCAACTAGCCCTTCGCCGCCACATCACAAATTTTTAATTCATACTTTTTAACTGTACTTGGCCCGCCACAAATCCAAAACTCGGTGTAATATGCCGGGATGGATGGCAGTGATTTGGTATCTTGCCGCGAAAAATAGGCATGCTATAATCGCCCGCCGTTCGAGGCAGGACACAAGTTTTTCTGGTTTTATTTTTAAGTTTTCTTGGTAAAAAGTTATTGCCCTCAGCAGGGCCCAATCAGGAGGAAAGATGAGTTACGACGAGACACTCTACGGACGCGATGACGAAATGGATGACTTCGGCGATAGCAGCTACGGCGACTCTATGGATGAGAACGTCGAAGAAGAGGAAGAGGAAGAAGAAGCTGAAGTCCCGGCGATGAGTGAAGCGCCGGCGATGACGCCTCCTCCGCCAGCTCCTCCTGCACCCCCGAAACCGGCAGCCAAGAAGCCCGCCGCCAAGAAGCCCGCCGCAAAAAAACCGGCCAAGAAAGCGGTCAAGAAGAAACCCGCGAAGAAGGCCAAGAAGAAACCAGCCAAGAAAGCGGCAAAGAAAAAAGCAGCCAAGAAGAAGCCCGCGAAGAAAGCCAAGAAGGGCAAGAAACGTCGTTAAGGCTCATAGGGAAGCGGGGTCTGTCCTCGCTTCCCGCCCCTGCTTTGCGCCCTACTTCTTCGCTTGTACGGCTTCCAGGCACTTCCCATACAGCTCCAATAGATGGTCGGCATAGTCTTCAGGCTTGGATGCCGCGCCACCCCCCTGGAACCCCACTCCTCCCGCTACGCCGGTCTTGCCATAGCCGGTGGTCATGGCTACGAATTTCATCAAATCTAACGCGATATCTTCATTACGGCGCGAACCTAACGACATACCGGGAACTTCCATGAATGCCTCCGATGGGAGAGAAATATTGGGTAAATCACCGTCCATTGCGCTGATGATAGCAGACGGCAGAGACCTGGTTTTCCACCGCGCTTTAGTGGTTTTCCATAATTCAATAAATGGGCGGTGCGCCCTCAGGGCGTGTTTTCCAGCGGCGATGCACCCAGAGCCACTGTTCCGGATAACGCCGTACGTAGTCTTCAATCACTTTCGTGAACATTTGCGTATTGGCGAGTATGTCCGCTTCCCGGTCGTCGGTGCGAATCAAATTCAATGCAGGGTCAAAGTGCAGGCGATATTTGCGCAGGGCTGAGTCCCAAATCGCGAATGTAGGAACGACTGCGGCATCGGAGTGAAGTGCAATTCTCGCCGGTCCGGTTGCAGTGCATGCTGGGATACCAAAGAAATCTACGAAATGATCCTTGTGGCGGAGTCATGTTTGTATCCATTAAGAGACCAACCACCTCACCAGCTTTCATGGCCATCAGAAGCCCGCGAACAAATTCATCCTTATCCACCACATTGTTTCCGTGCATGGTGCGGTAGTAGCGAATCATGCGGTCAAGGTAGATATTGTCCATGGATCGCATGACCGCATGCATGGGATGGCCATACAGTGAAAGCATGAAAGCCGATAGTTCCCATCCGCCTAAGTGCCCTGCGAACAAAAGCACTCCTTTGCCGCGGGCCACCGCGCGCTCATAGTTCTCAAATCCATCCAGCACGACAACCTGATTGATGTTTTGCAGCGTGTATTTGGGAAAGCGGCAAAGTTCCGCCAATTGTCGTCCAGGGAAGTGAATTCTTTCCGCAAAATCCGTGCCTGTTCTGCCTTACTTTTTTCAGGAAATGCCAGCGCAAGGTTGCGCATTCCCACATGCCGCAGACGGGCATGCAGAACATAGACGACTTGGGCAAAGCTGATACTTACTGCGCGCGCCAGCGGACGAGGAAGTACGCCCAGCAGCTTAATGATGATCCAAGCCGGGGCGTACTGAAGTCGTTGCAGCATTCCTTGGGGAGGCGCGACAGAGCACTATGAAAAATTTGTTATCAAATATTACTTCCGTGTCCTTTGCGCATTAAACTTGACGTTTACATCAACCGCAAAAATCTTAAAACGCAGAGGTCGCAAAGAAATACCGCAAAGGGCGCAGAGAAAACCAATACAAAACTCAACACTTTTATTTGAGGCGGCCTCCTTTGCCCATTTCGCCAGACTCGACAGGAACGGATATGCCGTGTCTGGAGGATCAATAGTTCCTTGTAGGGAAGTTTGAAAGGCACCATTCGGCCATAAAATTCGCGGGTGCTGTCCTTGTCTTGTCGACTGAGGCCCCTGCCAGTTCCAGTCCTGCGAAAACTCCGCGAGCGCGGGAATAAGTCAGTATCTGAGCGCGCATCTTCCAATCTGTATCTGCTGAAGCATGACGCCCGACCGGGCCTGCCGCCGCACTGGCATCGGCGCCGATTTTGAATTTGCTCGATAGCAGATTGTTCATACCGTTTTTGTTCATGATGAGCATGACGAGATCGACCGCCTGACCGCCAATTTGTAGCCCGAAGCTGCCGCCACCGATGGTGAAGAATGCGGGAGCGCTCCAGCCTTTCGGGGTCCGGCAACTGGCCAATCCACGTCCATAACGGGCGCCGACGATAAACCCCGCCTTTCAGCATGGAAGGCACGACGGCCACGCATTCGGCCGACCCCAGAACTTCTTCGGGGATACGCTGGTCGCCAGCGTTCTGGATTCGTCCAGCACCGTGGCAGCCGCTTTTTTACTCG
>CAWBXL010000195.1:0-7425 GCA_963792305.1 uncultured Acidobacteriaceae bacterium
ACCAAGCGCCTGGTACCTATCGAAGCTTGTCTTCGCGCTAGGCTGATATTATTTGATATTCATTGAAGTTCATTGATCTTCAATGATATTATTTGTTATCAATATTCATTGAACATCATTGATATTATTTGTCATTATTTGTTATTGATGTTCATTGAAATTCATTGAAGATCAATGATTTTATTTGTTATTGATATTCATTGAAGTTCATTGCGAAGCTTGTCTTCGGTCTTCGCACTAGGCTGATCTTATTTGTTATTGATGTTCATTGAAGTTCATTGATATTCAGTGATCTATTTGATGCTGATGTTTAATGATATTATTTGTCATTATTTATTATTGATATTCATTAATGTTCAATGAATATTATTTGTTATTAATATTATTTGTTATTAATATTCATTGAAGTTCATTGATATTCAATGAATATTATTTGTTGTTATTTGTTATTAATATTCATTGAAGTTCATTGATATTCAATGAACTATTTGATATTGATGTTCGATGATATTATTTGTCATCATTTATTATTGATGTTCATTGAAGTTCATTGATATTCAATGAACCATTTGATATTGATGTTTAACAAATAATATTCATTAAACATCAATAACATCATCATCAAATAATATCAATAACAAATAATATCATTGAATATCAATGAACATCAGCATAAAAAATACCATTTTACATTAGCATCAAATAGATCATTGAATATCAATGAATATCAATAACAAATAATAACAAATAATGTCATTGAACATCAATGAATATCAATGAATATCATTATCAAATATATTCAATGAATATCAATTAACATCAATGATATTATTTATTATTAACATTCATTGAAAATTAACATTCATTGAAAATTAACATTCATTAAAATTAATATTCATTGAACATTAATGAGTAAGATCATTAAACATCAATGAATAGCCAATAAACGATGAATTCCGGCCACACCGACATCGTAGAAATGCTCGACATCATTCCCCATGACTTCTGCGGTGGTTACGGCTTCTTCAGCAACGGGAATATCGCTGGTTCCGGCAGATACCACCGCGATGGTCCCCTTTCCGTATTTCTTTTTATCTCTTTGCAGGACGATGGCCCGTGCTAGTTCACGATATTCAGCCTTGGAAACTTTTTTCTTCACTGCTTTGAATTGCTCGATGGTCGCGCGCGTGGCCAGCACATTGCCTCCGTGTTTTGCCAGGCGGGCAAAAATTTCGGCGACTTGAGACGAGGTTTTGCGCTCTCCAAAAACTACCTCCGGCATTCCGGCCCGAAGCGCGCGGTGATGGTCTACTTTCGCGAAGCCCAGGTCTTCAAAGGGAAGGTGACGCAGCCGGTCTACTGCGTCATCCGGAGACAACTTTCCGGTTTTCACTTGATCAAAAAGTTTACGGATGGCGTCGGCATTCACGGGTATCTACCAATTTGTGCGAGTCCTAGATTAGCACTTGTGCCCGGAGTGGGATTGTCCCCGCTCTCTGTGGTACTGTGCCTGCGTGAGAAAACAAACTCGATTTGTCACCATCTGCAAAAATCTATGGGTTATTCTGGCGCTTGCGTTGTGTACGCAGTTTTCCGCTGCCCAGGAGGCCGTCCACGTCCAGGTTGACGCTGGCAAAAGCCAGGGACCGCTCACTCCAGCGTGGGCCTATTTCGGGCCGACGAGCCGAACTACTCCTGACGCTCCGCATGGGCGTGAGTTAGTTGGAGAGCTTGCCGCGCTCAGTCCGGTGACGGTGCAAATTCGAGTTCATAATCTGCTGACCACCGGCGACGGTACAGGAACTCTGAAATGGGGCTCAACCAACGCTTATACCGAAGATGCCTCGGGCAAGCCGGTCTATGACTGGAAAATTGTGGACCGCATTTTCGACACTTACCTCGAAGCAGGCGCCAAACCTTTTGTCGAAATCGGTTTCATGCCACAGGCGTTGTCGGTGCATCCTGAACCTTATCGGCATGAATTTCCCAAAGGCGACATCTTTACTGGATGGGCTTATCCTCCGAACGATTACAAAAAATGGGCGGAGTTGGTGCACCAATGGGTTTTGCACTGCGTTGAAAAGTACGGCAAAGCACAGGTGGAAACCTGGAATTGGGAGCTATGGAATGAGCCGGATATTCCTTACTGGAAGGGAACTCCCGAAGAATACAACAAACTTTACGACTACACAGTAGATGCCGTTCGCCGCGCTTTGCCCAACGCCAAAGTCGGTGGTCCAGCCACGACCGGGCCAGCACGGAAAGCGGCCGGAGATTATCTGCGTCAGTTTCTTGAGCATTGCGCGAATGGAAAAAACTTTGTTACGGGGAAAACCGGCACGCCACTGGACTTCATTACTTTCCATGCGAAGGGCCAACCCAAAGTAGTGGATGGACATGTGCAGATGGGTTTGCTCAATAATCTTCGCGACGTGGACGAAGGGTTTGCCATCGTCGCATCGTTTCCAAAGTTCGCATCTTTGCCTATCGTGTTGAGCGAATCTGATCCTGAGGGCTGTGCTGCCTGTTCGGTCGCACGCATCCGCAAAATGCTTATCGCAATGGGACGATGTATCCCTCATACACAGCCACAGCGATTCGCAATATTCTTGATTTAAACCAGAAGCACAAAACCAACTTGCAGGGCATCCTGACCTGGGCTTTTGAGTTTGAAGACCAGCCTTACTTTGCTGGTTTTCGCGATCTGGCTACCAATGGCGTGGACAAGCCGGTGCTGAATCTTTTCCGTATGTTGGGAATGATGGGAAACCAGAGAATTGCAGCGGTCAGCAGCGGTGCAGTGGATGTTGGGAAGATTCTCGAAGCGGGTGTTCGCAATACAGCCGATATCGACACTTTGGCAACCCGGTCAGCACATCGTGTCACCGTGCTGTTGTGGAACTATCACGATGACGATGTCAGTGCGCCGGACGTTCCTGTCAAGCTGGATATCGCAGGATTGCCCGAGGAGACACAAAAGATCATGATGCACCACTACCGCGTCGATCACGATCACAGCAATGCCTACACACTATGGAAAGACCTTGGCTCGCCGCAAAGCCCTACGCCCGAGCAATACGCGAAGCTGAAAGCTGCGGGGCAGTTGCAATTGTTAGGATCTCCACAATGGGCAAAGAACAACCTTGGGACGGTCACACTGGAATTTACTCTTCCCAGGCAGGCGGTGTCGCTGGTGGAATTAGATTGGTAGTTCGTTCTACGATGGCGGGTGGCGGAGGCTTTGATGGAAATTAAGAAGGTAGGTGTTCTTGGTTGCGGTCTGATGGGCTCTGGCATTGCGCAAGTCGCGGCAACAGCTGGTTTCGATGTCTCTGTTCTTGAAGTCGAACAGAAATTTCTCGATAAGGGTTTTACCGGGATTGAAAAGTCGCTGGCAAAATTCGCCGAGAAGGGCACGATCAAGGAAACTCCACAGGCCATCCGCTCTCGTCTGAAGGGCACAACCAAATGCAGGATCTGGCTGACTGTGACATTGTCATCGAAGCCGTCATCGAGAACTCTCGGTGAAAAGAAAAGATGTATGCCGCGCTCGATGGCATCGTAAAAAAAGACGCTATTTTTGCATCGAACACTTCTTCCATCTCGATTACCGAGCTGATGACGGCGACCAAGCGGCCGGAACGGTTCATCGGCCTGCACTTCTTCAATCCCGTGCCTATCATGAAGTTGGTTGAAGTCGTACGCACGATCGCCACCGACAACAGAGTGTTTGACGCAGCCTATGATTTCGGCAAGAAGCTGGGCAAAGTTCCGGTGCGCACCAGCGACAAGACCGGATTCATCGTCAACCGGCTGCTGGTACCCTATCTGCTCGATGCGGTGCGTGCCTATGAAGAAGGCGTTGCTTCTATCGAAGACATTGATAACGCCGTCAAGCTGGGCATGGGGTACCCCATGGGCCCTTTCACTTTGCTCGATTTTGTTGGATTCGACACGACCTACTACATCACGCATGTGATGTTCGACGAATTCAAAGAGCGACGGTTTGCGTCGCCTCCGCTGCTAAAACGGATGGTGATGGCGGGGTGGTACGGGAGGAAGTCGGGCAAAGGATTTTATGACTACTCAGACCCGAATAATCCGAAGCCGAATAAGTTGTGAATTCTCGTCTAAACTAGCTTCGCAGCAACCCAAAAGCCGCCCATTTTTCTATGTTGCATATACAACACGGTTATGTTGTAATGGCAACATAGGGGTTGTATATGAGTGAGATTTTAGAAGCTATTTTCAAAAGAAGAGCGATTAAAGTTTTTGAGCCGGTTGAAATTCCGCTCCAGACGCGCCAGCAAATCCTCGATGCAGCGCGTTTTGCTCCTTCCAGCTTCAATATCCAGCCGTACCGGTTCTACTGGGTCGAATCGCCTGGGATGAAGCAGTCTGCTTCCAGGCTGTGCATCGGCCAAAAACCAGCTGAAACTGCATCTGCTTTAGTCGTAGCGGTCGCGGACATCGGTTCATGGCAATTGACCACGGAAACGCAACTGGCATGGCTGCGGCAGTCTGGAATCAGCGAGAAGAAACTTTCAGATTATGAAAGCAGGGCCAAGTTCGCCAAATGGTTTTTCATCCAAGGCTGGTTTGGAATTCTCGGCAGTCTGAAGTGGGCTGTTTTCCGTTTGTTGAACTTGTGGAAGACGATTGGGATGCCACCAGTGTCGCGGCAAGGCTTGTTCAAGTGGGCGACCAAGAACACCTCGCTGGCCTGTGAAAACCTTATGATCGCCGCTGAAGCACTGGGACTCAATACCTGTCCGATGGAAGGTTTTGACAACCGCAGACTAGCGAAGTTTCTCAAGCTGTCTCCGAAGTATCATGAAATTGTGATGGTCATTGGGATTGGCAAGAAATCGCTCCGTCATGTGGAACAGCCTCAATGGCGGAGACCGCTCGAAGCTACGGTGACAGTCCTGTGATCGCCGCCGGAAATAAGCCAATCCCACAAGACATTCTGAGAGATTCGGTGCTGTCGCATGTTGCTGCCGCGTACTTTTCGGTTGTGAAAAGGCTCGAGCGCAAGACACAGTGCTCCGCCACCCGCGGCTTTATAATGTCCACACTGCGGGGTGGAACGGAGCTTAACCAGAATCAAATTGCTACGCTTGTTGGCCTTGACCGGACTGTGGTACATCGCGCCATCAAATCAATGGTTCAGGAAGGGTTGGCATCAGAGGAAAAAGCGAAATCAGGAAAGGCCATCCTCGTTCGTTTAACGGCGAAGGGCAATGGATATAGGGAGCGCCTGATTAAAGAACGGCGCGCCGCCGATGAGAAATTACTGAAAGAATTGACAGCGGAAGAACGTTCTACACTGCTTCGACTCTTGAAATTAATTGCCGAATTGGAATTTTAAATCTGCGGCAAATGGGGACACATGACCTTCGAAAATATCCTCGTTGAAAAGAAAAATGCGATTGCCTACGTCACCGTCAATCGCCCCAAGGTTCTTAATGCGCTCAATATGGCCACGATGGAAGAGCTGCGTGCGGCTTTTACCGATATAAAGAATGACTCCGGCATCCGCGTGGCTTTATTGACCGGTTCGGGCGAAAAGGCATTCATTGCCGGTGCGGACATCGGAGAACTGGCCAAGCAGGATGCGGTGGCAGGTAAGGAATACACGCATCGCGGGCAGTCCATGCTGGATCTCATGGAGAACCTGGGCAAGCCAGTGATCGCCTGCATCAACGGATTCGCGCTGGGTGGCGGATGCGAGATCGCCATGGCGTGCACGATGCGTCTGGCCAGCGAGAACGCCAAACTTGGGCAGCCTGAGGTGAAGCTGGGGATTATTCCTGGATTGGGTGGATCGCAACGCTTGCCGCGTCTTGTGGGCAAAGGGATTGCCATGCAACTGGTTCTGGCCGGGGAAATGATTACCGCGCAGGAAGCATTTCGCATCGGCCTGGTCAATGAAGTGACCGCACCTGCGGATTTGATTCCTCGCGCTGAAGCTATTGCCCAGAAGATTATCGCCAATGCGCCGCTGGCGGTGCAGTTTTCCATGGAAGCAGTCAATAGAGGCATGGAAATGAACCTGGCTGAGGGGCTCTATCTGGAAGCTACTTTATTTGGCGTGTCCTGTGCTACTGAAGATAAGCAGGAAGGGACGAAGGCATTCTTAGAGAAACGGTCGGCACAATTCAAGGGTCGCTAGATATTCAGAGCTATGCCGGGCGAAAATAATCCCGGAGGCTACGATGACGAGTACGACGGCAAAGCGAATAAGCCCTATGCTGGCGGTAGCCAACATGGAAGAGACGATTGCCTTTTACCAAGACGTACTTGGATTCAAAGAGATACTGAAATCTCCGGAATATTCGATCGTGGAGCGGGATGGCCAGACCATCCACTTCATGAAAGCGGCTTCCGAGGAGGTCATGAGGTGCGTCCGGGGGCACACTGAGAACTACATCGAAGTGGCTGGTATCCAGTCACTTTGGGACCATGTGAAAATATTCAAGGATCGCTACAAAATCAGAGACTTGTTTGACCGGGAGTACGGGATGACAGAATTTCATATTGGAGATCCAAATGACTGCCTGGTGTTTGTTGGGGAGATAACATCCAGATAAGGCCGCTCCGCCCTTCTTCAACGGCCTTCACTTCTTTGTCTCGTCTTGGGAGTGCGCAGGGCCGATAGTTCGAAAATGTTGTTTTGTGTGCTCACTTAACAACATTCCACCCGTCTTTAACTTGAAGGACCCTGCTTTTCCATAGTAGGTTGGAAACAACCGCAATCTATCGATCTCCTTAAGAGGCAATCGCATGAAAGCTTTTTCTTGTGTTCTGATTTGCTGTGCTTTGGCCGCAACAACTGCGCTGGCCGCGCCAGCCGCCAAGCCTGGGGACAGCTTCAATGTTCCAGTTGAATATTACAAGCTGCCCAACGGATTGAAGGTTGTCCTCTCTCCCGACCACTCAACGCCTACCATTGTGCTGGGCGTTTATTACAACATCGGGTTTCGCATTGAGCCGCGCGACCGCACCGGCTTCGCCCATTTGTTTGAGCACATGATGTTCCAGGGTTCACAGAACCTGGGCAAAATGGAATTCATACATCTTGTGCAGCAAAACGGTGGCGTGCTTAACGGTTCGACCCGCTTTGATTTCACCAACTATTTCGAAGTCGTGCCGGCCAACAAGCTGGAAACGGTGATATGGGCGGAGGCAGACCGGATGAAGGGGCTGGCTATTAACGAAGATAATCTTAAAAACCAGCAAGGTGTCGTCGGCAACGAAGTCAAAGTGAATGTGCTCAATCGTCCTTATGGCGGTTTCCCTTGGCTGGATATTCCACAGTATGCCAATACCAATTGGTATAACGCGCACAATTTTTACGGCGACCTAAAGGACATTGAGGCAGCTACGTAACAAGACGCAACTGAACGCGTACAGGCACAACAT
>CAWBXL010000196.1:0-9133 GCA_963792305.1 uncultured Acidobacteriaceae bacterium
ATTGGATCATTATTGATTCCCCTCCCCTTCTGCCTTTGGCGGATACCAGCGTATGGGCTAAGTTTTCAGATGGAGTCCTGTTGGTAGTTCGTGAAGGTAAGACCGAAAAGCGGCAACTGCAACGTGGTTTAACAGCTTTGGATCGTTCCAATTTATTAGGTGTTGTAGTCAACGGTTTTACAGGTACTGATAACAAAAATTATTACGCGCGGTACAGTCCGGGTGCGGCAGGTTCCGTTAGCGGGACCGCAAAATAGAGCAACCGGCAAAAAAGTTTCAAGACAGCCCTCCCTCCTCGTGAAACGCCGTAATTTTTTCCCCAGAATTTTCTGGGCATAGGCGGTAATGCGTTCCCCGTTCTATTGAAGACTGAGGAGAGTGAGTGTGAGAGTTTCTGAACCACAAAAGACCATGCGTGCGGTAGTTTCGCAGAATCCTGTTGCCCGTGCCGAAGCCGGAAAAGACAGCATTCTGCCAGAAGAATATTTCCATCGCACCGTCTGCCTGGAGCGCAAGCGGGCAGAGCGTTCCGGCAAGCCATTCCTGTTGATGCTTCTGGATATCGGCAACGCTTTTCCAACAGAAAAAAGCGGCAAGGTAATGCAGAGTGTTCTCTCTGCGTTGGCCCTTTCTACCCGCGACACCGATGTGGCCGGCTGGTACAAGCAGCATCAAGTGGTCGGCATCATGTTCACCGAGATTGCGCCGGACCTGAAGAAGTCCATCTTGGCAACGATCCTGATGAGGGTAAGCGGTTCGTTGAAAGATTGCCTGACCCTCGAGCAGTTCAGCCAGATTGGCATCACCTTCCATCTTTTTCCCGAGGACTGGGAAGAACACAGCACTCCTCAGGACCCGAACGACTCGGTAATGTATCCGGATCTACAGCAAGAAGTGGTCCGCAAGCGCTGGTCGCGCATGTTGAAGCGGGCAATGGATATCGCCGGTTCCTTATTCGCCGTCATCCTGTTCTCTCCCGTATTTCTTGCCATTGCAATTGCCGTAAAACTGGGCTCGAAAGGCCCCATCTTTTTTAAACAGCAGCGGGTGGGTGAATACGGCACACGGTTCACATTCCTGAAATTCCGTTCCATGTATGTGAACAACAGCGCGGAGAAGCACAAGGAATACGTAAAGAAATTGATTGCTGGCCAGGCGGAAAAGAAAGAAGGCGGAGCGTTCAAGATTACTGACGATCCCCGGATCACCCCGGTGGGCCGGTGGATCCGCCGCACCAGCCTGGATGAACTGCCCCAGTTCTTCAACGTGCTGCTGGGCGATATGTCACTGGTCGGGCCCCGTCCGCCGCTTCCTTATGAAGTGGAAGCATACGACACCTGGCACCGCCGCCGTCTGCTGGAAGCCCGTCCAGGAATTACCGGTCTGTGGCAGGTCAACGGACGCTGCCGCACCAAGTTTGACGAGATGGTACGGTTAGACTTGCAGTACGCACGCAAACAATCGTTGTTGCTTGATTTAAAGATCCTCCTCCGCACGCCTGCTGCCGTCCTCTCCGGCGATGGTGCGTATTGAAATAGAAATCCTCCCCAGGATTTGTGATAGGCACGACGAGCTTTGAACGTGAGCCTTTGTCTCACCTTCAAAAGTTTCGAAACGCTATGTCCCCCCGAAAAAAATTGGTTGAGCAAGAGCCCATTTCCAGGAAGGGGATCTCATAGGTGAATTCATGATTAAAGTAGGCGTGATCGGATACGGATACTGGGGGCCAAACGTCGCCCGCAACTTCAATCTACCCGGCGTGTCGCAGGTTATCGCTATAGCCGACAAGAGCGAGAAGTCGCAGCGCCGCGCACAGGAAGCATTCCCGCATGTCAAAGTTGTGGGAGACGCACAGGAAATTCTGAACAACACGGAAATCGATGTAGTCGCTGTCGTGACTCCAGTATGGACTCACTTTGAGTTGGCCAAGGCCGCCCTCAATCATGGCAAACACGTATTCGTAGAAAAACCTTTCACCGCCAGCGTCGCCCAAGCGGAAGAACTGATCGAACTGGCCGCCCGCAAGCGCCTTCAGATCATGGTGGATCACACTTTCTTATTCACCGGTGCGGTGCGCAAAATCCGCCAGTTGGTGGACGAAGGCACACTCGGCAATCTGTTCTATTACGATTCCATGCGCGTCAACCTGGGATTATTCCAGCATGACATCAACGTAATCTGGGACCTTGCTCCTCACGATCTTTCCATCATGGACTACGTGATCCAGAAGGAGCCGGAAGCCATGGTTGCCACGGGTGAAAAACATCTCAACAACCTGGTTGATATTGCTTTCCTCACCATTTATTTCCCGGGCAACGTCGTGGCCCACATCAACGTGAACTGGCTTTCCCCGGTGAAAGTCCGCACCACGCTGATCGGTGGTGAAAAGAAAATGGTGGTGTGGAACGACCTGGAAGCTGACGAAAAGATCAAGATCTACGACAAGGGCGTCTCAGTGAAAAATGGCGAAGGCATGTACAACCTGCTGGTCAGCTATCGCTCCGGCGATATGTGGGCGCCGAAAGTTGAGCAGACCGAAGCTCTGAAGGCAGAAGTCAATCACTTTGTGGATTGCATTACCGCGGGCCGCGCTCCCATCAATGATGGAATTGCTGGATTGCGCGTGGTCCGCCTTCTCGAAGCGGCCGAGAAATCGTTGCAGGCCCGCGGCAAGCTGGTGGAGATCGAAGCACCGTTCAGTGTGGGCGTCTAGTCAAAACCAAACAAAACATGAGCACACAACAAGTCCCAACCATGGATAAATACCTAAGTATTGCCCCGAGCGTGAAGCTGGGAAAAGACGTAAAGCTTTCACAGTTTATTAACCTTTACGGGTGCGAAATCGGTGACGGCACCAAGATCGGTGCATTTGTCGAGATACAGAAAAACTCCACCGTGGGCAAGAACTGCAAAATTTCCAGCCACACTTTTGTCTGCGAAGGCGTGACCATCGAGGACAACGTTTTTATTGGCCACGGAGTGATGTTCATCAATGACAGCTATCCTCGCGCCGCCAATGAAGATGGTTCATTGCAGACTGAGGCCGATTGGAAAGTCGAAAAAACCCGCATCTGCAAAGGCGCTTCGCTCGGCTCAGGCGTGACCATTCTTTCCAACATAACTGTGGGGGAAGGCGCGCTGGTGGGCGCCGGCAGCGTAGTCACCAAGGATGTTCCTCCTCACACCATCGTCGCCGGCAATCCAGCAAAAGTTATGAGGTCAACAAAGGAGAAGGGCAAATAATATGTATCAACCAGAGGGCATGATTCCATTTTTAGATTTGGTAACACCGCATCGCGAGCTGGAAGAAGAATTAGTTGCTCTGTTCCGTGACTGCATTCGCAATGCGCATTTCATCGGCGGCAAAATCGTCGAAGACTTCGAAAAAGACTTTGCGAAGTTCTGCGACAGCAAATTCTGTGTTGGCTTGGCCAGCGGTACGGATGCCGTCCGCTTTGCCCTGATGGCAGCGGGAGTGAAAGAGGGCGATCTGGTCGCCACCACACCGCACACCTTCATCGCTACCACCGAAGCGATCTCGCAGGCGGGTGCGCGCCCGGTGTTTGTTGACATCGACGAGCAGACTTACAACCTAGATCCCAAAAAGCTGCAAGCCTTCTTTGAACAAGAGTGCATGTGGGACGCTGCTAAGCGCGTTCTGACGCACAAGAAGTTGAATCGCCCTGTCACCGCAGTTGTCCCCGTTCATCTTTACGGGCAGATGGCGGACATGGATGCGATCCTAGAAATCGCCGCCAAGTACAACCTGATTGTGGTTGAAGATGCCTGCCAGGCGCACGGCGCGAAGTACTTCTCCAAAAAAGAAAACCGCTGGCGCACGGCTGGATCAATGGGCGTCGCCGGGGCCTTCAGCTTCTATCCTGGCAAAAACCTCGGAGCTTGCGGCGAAGCCGGAGCAGTCACTACCGACAATGAAGAGATGGCCAAGCAAATGAAAATGATCCGCGATCATGGCCAGGCCAAGAAGTACTATCACGACATCGAAGGCTACAACGGCCGCCTCGACACGATCCAAGCCGGCATGCTGCACATCAAGCTGAAGCATCTGGCAGACTGGACCGAAAAGCGTCAGACCCTGGCAAAAGAGTACGGACGCATGTTTGAAGGGGTGAGCGAATTCAAAGCTCCGGTCGAACCTTCTTTCAGCAAAGCGGTGTATCACCTTTATGTGGTGCGAGTGAAGAACCGCGAGAAACTCCAGGCCGAATTGGCTGCTGCCAACATCGGAACCGGGATCCACTATCCGATTCCGTTGCACCAGCAGAAAGCCTATGCTCATCTTGGCTACAAGACTGGTGATTTCCCGGTCACCGAAAAGATAGCTCCGGAAATCATGTCGCTGCCCATGTTCCCGCAGCTGACCCGCCAACAGCAGGAATATGTGGCGGAAAAGCTCATGCAGTTTACCAACGCCCGGCATGCTGTATCCGTTGGCTAGCTTGCAGTGACGATGCGTTTCGTGATGGATCAGTAGCGAAGCGGAGTTTTTCCATCCCCCGATTGACAAGTAGGACCGATATTCAAGAATCTTAATATAGGACGCTAAAATGAAAATTTCTGTAATCGGCGCGGGTTATGTAGGGCTTACCACGGCGGCATGTCTGGCGGAGCTTGGCCATCAGGTTTTTTGTAGCGAGAGCGACCCGCAAAAACTGGAAAGATTGCGCAATGGTGGGGACCTGCCTTTCTTCGAGCCCTTTCTCGGCCAGATTGTGGAACGTAACCGGGCCACCGGCAGGCTCCAGTTCGGGACCACTGAAGATGCCATCCATCAGGGCGACGCGATTTTTATTTGTGTCGGCACGCCGCCTTTGGAAAACGGCGAAGCTGATCTTTCCGCGATTGAGGGCGTTGCCCGCAATATCGCCAAGTCCGCGCGTGGCTATCGGCTGATTGTTGAGAAGAGCACTGTGCCCGTGCAGACCGGCCGGCAGCTGCGCAGGCATCTCGCCTTACACAGCACCAATCAATTGCAATATGACGTGGTTTCCAACCCGGAGTTTCTCCGCGAAGGGTCGGCGGTCGAGGATTTCTTTCACCCTGACCGAATTGTGGTTGGAGTGGAAAGCGAGCGGGCGGCGGAGCACATGCGTGAAATCTATAAGCCAGTGCTCGAACAGCAGGTCGCCTGTCCGGTGCATGCGAACTGCAAACCAGCCAAGAAGGCCCGGTTTGTGGTCACCGACACCAACAGCGCAGAATTGATCAAGCATGCTTCGAACTCATTTCTGGCAATGAAGATTTCATTCATCAATATGGTCTCGGACCTTTGCGAGGCGGCCGGGGCTGATATTGGCAAGGTGGCGGAAGGCATCGGATTGGATCCCCGGATTGGACCTTCATTCCTGCAACCCGGAATTGGTTTCGGTGGTTTTTGCTTCCCTAAAGATTTGCAGGCATTTGTCTGGATCGCAGAGAAGTTTGGTTGTGATTTCGACTTGCTTAAGGAAGTTGAACGTATCAATCAGAGTCGTGTCAATAAATTCGTGGAAAAGATCAAGAAAGAACTCTGGGTACTGCGAGGAAAGAAGATCTGCGTATGGGGGCTGGCGTTCAAACCCAATACAGACGACATCCGCTTCGCGCCTTCGCTAGTGATCATCCGTCAGTTGCTGGCCGAGGGGGCCAAGATCCAGGCTTACGATCCCCAGGCCATGGAGAAGACCCGGAAAGAAATGCCGGAACTGACTTACTGCCAAGATGTTTATGAAGCCGCCGAGGGAGCCGAAGCCATTGTGCTTCTCACCGAGTGGGACGAGTTCCGTAAAGTAGATTGGGCGCGACTCGCCGGCCTCGTGGATAGACGGTTGATCGTGGATGGTCGGAACGCGCTGTCGCGCGAAGATGTCGCAACCCACGGATTCCAATACCTTGGTATTGGTGGGGTCGCTACCAACGTGGAAGCGGAAGTCTCCGGCCAACGGCTAAGCCACGGAAAATCAGAGTATGAAAACGGCATCGATTGAAATGGCCGATAACCCTCCTATGGGTAGTGCACTGCCGCAAAAGCGCTGCGGACTAAGGGTCTGCATGCTTGCGTATTCTTTCTATGAGAGTGATACGCGAATTCTGCAATATGCTACTGCGTTGGCCAAGCGTGGAGATACCGTAGATGTTCTTGCATTAAGACGTGACCACGACCAGCCTGAATTTGAAGTCTTAAATGGGGTGAACGTCTACCGGATTCAATCGAGGACGGTGAACGAGAAGGGACTGTTCAGCTACGCAAACAGGATTTTTCGTTTCTTTCTCCGCTCTACATGGTTTTTGCGCGGCAAGCACAAGCAACATCCTTATGATGTCGTACACGTGCACAACGTGCCGGACTTCCTAGTGTTTGCCGCGCTCTTTCCCAAATGGCAAGGGGTACCAGTGATCCTAGATATCCACGATCTGCTGCCGGAGTTTTACGCCAGCAAATTCAAGATAAGTAACCGTTCTTTGCTGTTCAAGTTATTGACCTTCGTAGAGCGTTGTTCAGCAGCTTTTGCGACGCACGTGATCATTGCCAATCATCTCTGGCGTGACCGTCTGGTGGCACGCTCTTCCCGGGCGGACAAATGCAGCGTGGTCCGTAATCATCCCGACCTCGATATTTTTGTTGCTCTGGCGACACATGAGAGGGAAAAGAACCAACGCTTTCTGCTTACTTATCCGGGGTCGTTGAATGCGCATCAAGGACTGGATGTCGCTATCCGAGCCTTTGCCGGCATCGCAGACCAAATTCCGGATGCCGATTTCCACATCTATGGTGAGGGCCCGGCCAAGCCCAGTCTGATCGAACTGGCCAATCAACTGGGGATGCAGGACCGGATTATTTTCCATAACTTCCTTCCCAGCCGGGAAATCGTGTGAGTGATGGCCGGGACCGATCTTGCGATTGAGCCGAAGCGGGCACCTCGGCCTTCGGCAATGAAGCATTGAGCACCAAGATCCTGGAGTTTATGGCCCTCAATGTTCCCGTGGTAGCGTCCAAAACAAAAATTCACGCTTATTATTACGATGATTCCATTATTCAGTATTACGAGAACGACGATCCCGCTGAACTGGCAAAGCAAATTCTCCGGTTGAAAAACGATCCCGAATTACGCCATCGTTTGGCGGCAAACGCCAAGAAGTACCCTCAGGAACATAATTGGGATGCGCAAAAAGCGGAATATTTGCGGCTGGTGGATTCTCTTGCCAATGCGAAAACCGCTAAGGCCGCCGCCGTTTCAGCCTCATAAGAGTGTTGCTTCCTGAGAATGTACGCCATCCCCATACCGAATTCGCGATGACCCTAAACTTTCCATCAGAGACGATCTTGCAGAGGCTTTAAATGTCCTCAGCAATTGCCACCGAAATCTCCGTCTTGATCATCGCCGGACTCTTCTGGCTCGACAGCAATCCGAGAGCCCGGACCTCGTGGGCCCTGTGGGTCCCGACAATTTGGAACTCGATTGCTTGTTCGCGATCGGTAGCTCAATGGTTAGATACGCCCGCCTTTGACACGCCTGACCAGGTAGCCGGAGGGGAACCCGATCGACCGGGCGGTGTTCGCTGTCTTATTGGCGATTGGGCTCGCCATTCTTGTTAGCAGATGGAAGCAGCTCGGAAAGTTCGTACGCGGTAACGAACCGATGTTGTTCTTTCTTTTTTTCTGCCTGGTCAGCTTACTCTGGTCCGATTATCCGGATGTTGGCTTCAAGCGTTGGACCAAGGCCGTGGGCGATTTCGTCATGGTTTTCATCGTTCTGAGCGAGCGGGACCCGCTCGCCGCTATCCAGCGGCTGCTGGCACGAACAAGTTATATCTTGATCCCTCTTTCCGTTTTGCTCATTAAGTACTATCCCGATCTCGGACGGCAATATGGCTACTGGCTGGGAGAGGTTTATTACGTAGGTGTCACCACCAACAAGAACACGCTGGGGGTCGAGGATGACTTGTTAGTAGCAGCAGCCGCTGGATAGCGGCGAGCGGGTCCCGCTCGCTCAGAACGATGAAAACCATGACGAAATCGCCCACCGCCTTGGTCCAACGCTTGAAGCCAACATCCGGATAATCGGACCAAGTAAGCTGACCAGGCAGAAAAAAAGAAAGAACAACATCAGTTTGCTACCGCGTACGAACTTTCCGAGCTGCTTGGATCCTGCTAACAAGAATGGCGAGCCCAATCGCCAATAAAACAGCGAACACCGCCCCGTGGGAGTCGGATTTTCCCCCTCCAACACCTGGTCAGGCGTGTCAAAGGCGGGCGTATATGTAACCATTGAGCTACTGATCGCGGAACAAGCAATCGAGAATTCAATTGCTGCGGGACCCAAAGGGCCAGCGAGGTCCGGGCTCTCGGATTGCTGTCGAGCCAGAAGAGTCCGGCGATAATAGAACGTAGGATTTGCGGTGGCTCCTAGGGGGACATTTCCAAAGCCTCGGCAAGGATCGTCTCTGATGGAAAGTTTAAGTCATATTGAATTCGGCATGGGGATGGCGTGCATTCTCAGGAAGCAGACACTGTTATGAGGCTGAAAAACCGGCGGCATCAGTGGTTCTCGCATTGGCAAGAGAATCCACCAACACAAATATTCCCGCTTTTTGCGCATCCCAATTATGTTCCTGAGCGTACTTCTTGCGGCGTTTGCCGCCAAACGGTGGCGCAATTCGGGATCGTTTTTCAGCCGGAGAATTTGCTTTGCCAGTTCAGCGGGATCATCGTTCTCGTAATACTGGATGATGGAATCATCGTAATAATAAGCGTGAATTTTTGTTTTGGAGCGCTACCGCGGGAACATTGAGGGCCATAAACTCCAGGTACTTGGTACTCAATGCTTCATTAACGAGGCCGAGGTTGCCGGCTTCGCTCGACGAAATCGGTCCCGGCCATCACTCGCGCGACTTCCCGGCTGGGAAGGAAGTCATGGAAAAAAATCCGGCCCTGCATCCCCAGTTGATTGGCCAGTTCAAATAAGTTTGGGCTTGGCCGGGCCCCTCACCATAGATGTGGAAATCGACCATGCAGAATTCGTGCTGCAATGTAGCAAAGGCTCCGGATAGCGACATCCAGCCCCTGATGCGCATTAAACAAACCCGGATAAGTAAGCAGAAAGCGTTGGTTCTTTTCCCTCTCATGTGTCGC
>CAWBXL010000197.1:0-9470 GCA_963792305.1 uncultured Acidobacteriaceae bacterium
GTCAACAGCCTCTCCAACTTCTTCAATAATTCCCATGATTTCGTGACCCACGACGGTCCCTTTGTCCAAGGGAGTACGACCGTCATACATGTGTAAATCGCTTCCGCAAATGCCGCTGGTAGTGACTCGAAGTAGTGCATCGTTGGGAGATTGAATGGTTGGCTTTGCATGATGGGAAACAGACATTTTGCGAACACCTTCGTAACTAATCGCCTTCATAAATCACTCCTATAAAGGCAATCTACACCGGGCAAGGGCGTTGGTTCGATACCCACGATGCTGTATCAAGTTTGTATGTATTTCGTTTTATGCACGGGAAAAACCTCAGATTATATGTAGGTATCGCAAATCTAAAATCCCGCATCCCATATTGCGCAAGGAGTTCCCATGAAAAATGTGAAACATGCAAAGACGTCGAAGGCAAAGAAACGGTGGGTTGCCGGAGTTACCACTGACTCAACTCATCCACAGGCCGGACTGTTCACAAAAAGTGCAGCTGTCATCGCCAGAGGCCTGGCATCAAAACGTGTTTCTCCCAAGGGGCCGACTTCGGGCATGCGTATGCTTACGTATTTTATAAATCGCGGTGGAAAAAACCTGAGCACTACACGGCGAGCAGAACTCGAACGCGCCAAGAAATTGCTTTCGAAAAAGATCCAGGCTCAAAAGAATTCTTCTGCGCGCAAGGCCGCGTAATTGACTACTTAATAGTCATTGGATTTTCAAAGCCCGCCCCACCCTCTGAGAATTTCAGAAGGTGGGATCTGTACAGCATGCATCGAACGGGCATCCTTCTCGCATTAGCGCTGGACAAGTCAAGATAAGCAGTAGTTATTCATACAGCGGCGGAACAATAATCGATTCGGCTTGCCGCTCTTCTTCTACCGGCTGTGAAATCACCCAGAGTCCGTCGTTGTTTAAAACGTAGATGAAATTCCGCCCGTCCTCAAGCCACTTCACCACTCCGAAGAATTTTTGCACGACGCGCGGGGCAGTCGGATTGGTCAAGTCCCAAAACACAAGGTCATCTTTTGTGCTGGTGTTTGACATTGAGGGAATTTGAGTTTGGGAGACGATTGCCAAATTGCCAGTCAGGTTCATGGCGCCGGCCAGAGATGGGTCCGGCCATGCGATTTTGCCGATGGTTTTTGGACGCGTGGGGTTCCCGATGTCTACAACGGAGATGCCCTGATTCTTTTCGTGCTGGACGTAAACGTAATATTTGTCGTCTCCGTGTTTTTGCATGGTCATGTTGAGTGGCGTTAGCCCTGCAAAAGAAATGTGAGCGACTACCTTTGCTTGATTGGAATCGTTTTTAACTTTACGTTCTTTGGCTGCTGCGCTGGTTGATACAAAAAGGCCTGTGAGAACTGTCAAGGCCAGATATATCGATTTGTTTCTGTTCATGTTTCGCCTCCAATGAAAATTGGTTTCACTAGTGCTAACTAGGTTTCCGGGTTTTTATTCCATGTGGCAAAAGATTTGCGACCCTGCTTTCCTATCGCGAATCTGATCTGAGATGCCGGTCCACTGCATATGGAATGCGTTGTCTACCTGTCATACCTCTTTCGCCGAGGGGAATGAATTTGCCAAGCGCTATCCGCCGGCGGTGACGGCGCTGGCGGCACTCCGGGACTTTTCTTCCGAGTCGTTTGAATCGTTAGCTCGAGTGATGGCTCCGGGAGATACTGGCATATTGTTTCTGGATTCTCTTCCTGCGGTGCCAGTGGGTTGGAGTGTGGTTCGCGAGGTACCGCTGGCGCAGATGGTGTGGAGCGGGTCGATGGACGCCAAAGATGGAGAAGGGATTGAGCAGCTTAGCATCGCTGATGTGGACGAAATGCTGGCGCTGACTGAGTTGACCAAGCCTGGGCCATTTGGCAAACGAACTCCGGAGTTGGGAACCTATCTGGGGATTCGTGATGGCAAGCGTTTGGTGGCAATGGCCGGAGAACGGCTGCGGCTTCCGGGATTTACTGAGGTGAGTGCGGTTTGTACGCATCCGGAATATCAAGGGCGCGGATTTGCGCGGAAGCTGATTTCTGCGGTTGTCCGGCGGATTACGGAGCGGGGTGACACGCCTTTTCTACATGTAGCCCAAGTGAATGCGCGGGCAATTCGAGTTTATGAAGAGCTCGGATTTAAGACGTGCATTTCGCAGACTGCTTTTGCGCTACAGAGGGAAGCAAAACTTTGAACGAACCGATCAATTTCAATAGTCCGAACCTTGCTCGGAGAATAGAATCTTTCCTGAAGTCTAGACCGTAGACAAGGCAGCGATATGCTCACCGAACCTCAAGTCAAACAATTTGCCGGCGATTGGTTGCGTGCATGGAATTCGCACGATCTGGACGACATCATGTCCCACTATGCGCCGGAGATTATTTTGATCTCGCCAGTTGCCGCCAGGCTCCTGAACGATCCCTCTGGGGTGGTTAAGGGGGAATTGGCCTTACGCAACTATTTCAAGCGAGGGCTGGAAGCCTATCCGAACCTTACTTTTGAGCTTTTGGATGTGATGTGGGGACTTTCCAGCGTGGTCCTTTACTACAAGAATCAAAAAGGTACGACTTCGGGCGAGTTTATGGAACTCGGTGCGGACTTAAAGGTTACCAGGGTTGTCGCAAACTACAACGGTTAGACGCGAAATGTGATTCGCGAACTCGTCCGGTCAAGCTTACACATCGCACAAATCTACAGCCTCGCGTAGCGAAGCCAGCGGATCGCGCGTGGGTACGAATTCATGCGCCACATAGCCGTGGAAATCGGTGGCGGCAATGCCACGCATTACGCCATCCCACTGCACCTCCTGAGTACCATCCAGTTCATGACGCCCGGGGACGCCGCCGGTGTGGAAGTGGGCGAGCCATTGAATGTTGTCCTGGATGGTCTTTACCAAATCTCCTTCCATGATTTGCATGTGGTAAATGTCGTATAGCAACTTGACGTTGGGAGAATTCACGGCCTGCACCACTTGTACTCCCCAGGCGGTGTGGTCGCACATGTAGTCTTTATGGTTGACCTTGCTGTTGAGCAGTTCCAGGCAGATGACGACGCCGTTGTCTTCGCCAATTTTCTTGATTCGATTGAGACCGGTGATCGTATTCTTGGCGCCCTCTTCGTCCGACATGCCGGCACGGTTTCCCGAGAAAGTGATCATATTCGGCACTCCCGCCTTGGCCGCCAACGGGATGTTCTTGCGGAAATTCTCTTCAATTTTTGCGTGGTTTTCTACGCGGTTCAGAGCGTTGGGAATGTCGCCGCCTCCGCCGTAGCCCATGGCGCAAACTAGTCCGTAACGCTTAGGTACTTCGTAATCTTCCGGCCCAAGCAGATCAATCCCCTTGCAGCCGATTTGTGCTGAGTAGGCGCAAAGCTTGTCGAGAGGAATGTCTTTGTAACACCAACGGGAGACCGACTGTTTGATCCGCCCTTTGCGCGGCGTGGGGGTGGTTTGCTCTGACCACGAGAGAGAAGGAACAGAAGCAATGGCCGCTCCGGAGAGAGCGGCATTTTTCAGCAGGGTGCGCCTCGATAGCTTGTCCATAGCCGCAGAGTGTACATCTGAACCGCAAAATATGGCGAGTGTTATCCGTGGTATCTGGCCCTTGGACAATCCAGTCTCTGATTTGGATTTCCATTTTATCAATCGATTTGTTTTCAGACTTTTACAATTTGCATCAAAAATGCATTCACCTTGCTGGGCTCACGACGAAGAGCATGTACACGCCAATGCTCGAAGCGCAAGAAGTGGGGGCCCGGGCTGGTGCTTCAAGTGAGCCCCCTATACCTAAAGCTGTGGTCCATCGCAGTAGAATCTCTCCCATGGAACCTTTTCCCCGGTGGGTAAAACTTGGGACTGTGATTGCTGGTTATGTGGCTGTCATTTTGGTGGCGGCGGTGCTTGTGCATTTCCAGCACATGCAGCACGTGAGCGATTTCAATGCACAGATGTCGGGCCGCGTGCCTGAGTTTCATCCGTTTAGCGATTGGATGGCGGCACTGGGAATCGGCGGCCTGTTCTTGATACCGACGTTTCTACTTGTCCTGATGATCCGGGAATCTGAAACAGCGTTTACGAACTATTCGAAGGTACTCTTGGCCTTTAGTGTTACGGGACCAATTTGCGCATTGGCCGCCTTTCCGGCCGGGATGCTGGCTGATTTCCTGTTAAAGCTTTGCCTTTTCCGGTTATATGCCATGCCAGCCGTCATTGTAGGGATGGTGGCCAGCTGGTTATTTGCACGATTTAACCGAGCCAAGCGTCTGATCTTGTATGCGCTATTGGTTGAGGTGGGCACATTTATCTTGGGGTTGACGTTTTTCGCGTACGTATTCAGCCACATCCGAATTTGAATCAGGAGCCAAGGGGGTGGCTTTGTATTAACGGCCCATCTCCTCACTGGCAGTTAGAATCTCCCCATGAAACCTATTCCCTGGCGCGTACAACTTGGAGCTGTCGCAGCCGGCTATGCGGCATTCTTTTTGGTGGTGGCAGTACTTATCTATCACCGCCACATGCAATACGTGAACGATCCCGATCCCGCTAGTACGTCGGGTGGCATGTATGCGTTTGGTGATTTGTTGCTGGGAGTGTTTATCGTCGGTCTGTTTCTGATACCGACGTTTCTGCTTGTCCTGGTCATCAGGAAATCTGAGGCGGCGTATACGCGGTATTCACAGGTGCTGCTAGTCCTCAGCCTGACTGCGCCAATTGGGTTGGCGACCGTCATCCCGGCGGTGAGCCAAGTGAATACGTTTCTCGGCGAATTTGGTTTCTATCGGTTATTGGCTTCGCCGATCGTGATTGTGTTACTGGCGGTCAGCCGGTTGTTGGCACGCTTTGACCGAGCGAAGCGGCTGACTCTGTACGCGTTGTTGATCGAAGTGGCGACGTTTGTCGTGATGGTGGCATTGTTCATTTTTGTATTTCTGCATCCCTCGACAATAGACAGGCGACACGCCCAGTCCCGTGCATTCCAACCTTTGGTTACGATGTTGTGAAGGACGGCCTTCGGTCGGACGCAACCGCTTGGGATGCTCGATTCAGCGCGGCGTTGATCAGCGTCGCCGCGTAGGCATTGTCGTCATTAGCTGGCGTGGGGAAGGTCATTGCATTCTCAATTACTTCCTTACTTTGCCCCGCCTCGCTTGGTTTTTGAGGTAAACTCATGGGCCGAAGGGTGTACCGCCGAACCAGAGTCTGGTAACGGATCGTACGTACATCCTTAATTTTGTGCCCAGGAGAACTCCGTGGCCAAGACGCCATCCACAGCCGAACCCGTAACCTACAACAAGCGAAGACTCTTCGTGGTCAGCGTGCTCGCGCTGGTCACCGCGGGTATTGCGGCCAGCATTCGCGGCAATCTTGCCGATGTTTTGCAGCATCAGTTTCTTGATCCCATTGATCCGGTACATTCGCCGAAATGATCGGAACGATCCTGGGCGTGGCGTTTTTCGGATTTGCACTTACTATCATGATCGGCAGTCCGCTGCTGGACTATCTCGGTATGCGGTTTCTGCTGGCGCTTGCTTCCGTCTGCTTTATTGCCGGCACTTTGATCCTGATCTTTGCCGCGCCACTTTCCACCTCGTTCTCTGCCTACCGGGTGCTGTGGACCGGGGCGCTGATCAGCGGTGTCGGTTGGGGCTTAACAGAAACGGTGATCAACCCGCTGGCGGTCACGCTCTATCCCGAGGACCAGACGCACAGGCTGAACGTGCTGCACGCATGGTGGCCGGGCGGTCTGATTATCGGCGGACTGATCGGCGCCGGCCTCAGCAAGCTGAACCTCGACTGGCGTCTGCAATTGGGATGTATTTTGGTCCCCGCAGTGATCTTCGGCGTAATGTTGATGGCCAGCAAATTCCCACCCACCGAGCGTGTAGCGGCTGGCATATCCGCGGGCGACATGATGAAGGAATTTTTTCGGCCGTTTTTTCTGGTGTGGTTCTTTTCCATGTTTCTCACCGCAGCCAGTGAGTTAGCGCCAGGTCAATGGGTGCAATTCGCGCTCACCCGCACGGTGCACATGCCGGGAATTCTACTGCTGGTGTACGTGAGCGCCATGATGTTCGTGATGCGTCACTTTGCCGGGCCCATGGCGCACAAATTTTCTCCTGTAGGACTGCTTTGGATCTCCTGCCTGTTGGCCTCGTTGGGACTTCTTTCACTGAGCATCGCCAACTCTCCGATTACTGGATTATTGGCTGCGACGGTATGGGGCACAGGCGTTTGCTATATGTGGCCAACCATGCTGGCAGCGGCATCGGAGCGCTTCCCGCGTGGTGGTGCTGTGCTGATGGGTCTGATGGGCACGGCCGGAATGTTGTCAGTCTTCTTTGTGTTGCCGCAGATGGGAAGGGTGTACGACCACTACAAGGCGCTGGGCGGCGAAGTGATCGCGTCACAAATGTCATTCCGTTTGGTGGCTGTGTTACCAGCGTTACTGCTGATTGTTTTTGGGGCCATCTGGCTCTATGACCGCTCACGTGGTGGGTTCAAGCCCATACGTCTCACACCTGCTGAAAAGTTAGGAGAACCATCTACTACTGAGCTTTGAGGCGCAGAGATGGCTGTGGGTCTCCGCCTTGCTTAACCTATGAAACTGTCATAGACTCGGCACGCCTCAATCAGTCATATCCGCGTTTCTCAAACTGGAGACAACATGAAAATAAGGTCCTTCGCATTGACAGTCGTAGTGTGCTTTCTTGCTGTTCTAAGTTTCGCCCAAAATCCGAATATAGGCACCTGGAAGCTTAACGAAGCCAAATCGAAATTAGTGCCCGGGGCGATCAAAAACACCACAGTTGTGTATACGGCTGTGGGTGATAGCGTGAAGTGCGAGACCGACGGTATAGGCGCTGATGGCAAACCTATGCATACCGAATGGACAGGCAAGTTCGATGGCAAAGATTATCCTTTGACCGGCGACCGCAGTTCAGACTCAAGGGCTTACACCAAAGTTGACGATCACACATTGACCCTGGAAAACAAAAAGGGTGGAGTGGTCACCACCAGCGGGAAAATCGTGGTATCGGCGGACGGCAAGACACGTACGCTGACCACATCGGGGAAAAATGCGGAAGGCAAGCAGGTGAGCGGTAGTGCTGTTTATGACAAGCAATAAGTGGATTCAGGATCGGTGGGCTGGCCTACTGCTGGTGGGCTGGCCACCAACCTCACAATTGAATGCGCATTTCGTTTGTACCTGTGAAGCCCATCGCCTCGTAAAGGCCGCGAGCATCTCGACTGGCATGCAATACAACGACGTCCACCCCATTGGAACGGCACCACTGCATTGCGGTTTTCATGAGTTCTCCAGCCAATCCTCGCCGGCGGAATTCGGCCACCGTATAAACATTCTGGATGTTTCCCCTCTTGCCGCTGCCGATCATATGAGGCGGCCAGTCCATAAGCCATAGACCCGTGCCTGCTGCGATGGATTGGTCAGGAGCCACGGCGAGCCAAGCCAGATATTCTCCGCAATTCATTTTGCCAAGTAGCCAGTTGTGACATTTAGCTGCCATTGTGTCCAATGCCATTTCGTCCCGGTATCCCATGGCGACGAACATTGCGCGCCGATGTGCTACCAAGGCGTTGATATCGTCGGTCGAAGCGCGGCGTATTACATATCCTTCAGCTAGGCTCATGCAATTCTCGTTGGACGCATGATAAAGAAAGCACTATCCAATGACTAATCCTACGGCTGGCAGCTTACCTCTGAATGATGCGGGGCGCTATCTGTAAGTAATTGATTACAAACCATATAAGCATTGAATGTTGGCAACTTGACCATTGCCAAGGTAGGAGATAACTTGCCGATTAAGCCATACCTTGCGTCACGTTGAAATGGAGTGATTATGAAAAATTTCAGGTTTACATTCGCAGCCTCATTATTAATGGTATTGGTTTTTACACTGGCACAGGCACAGCAATCTTCCTCGGACAAGGCGTCCTCCGATACATCGCAGAAGTCACAGGCCAAGAAGGATTCCGCGGACGCAAAGGCCAAGACGGATACTGCCGCAAAACCGACGCAGGCCGACGGGCAGCGCTCGGTGATGGATCGTCCTATGGACGAGAAGGTCGAGCCCATTGTCGTTCCTGCGGGAACTGAGATTCGTGTGGACATAGCCGAGGGAAAAGTGGCTGTGCCGGTTCGCGTGGGTTTTTCGACGCCAATTCCGGCGCTATCGAAAGTGTCGGTAAAGATTGACCGGGTTTACGCTCCAGCGGTTTACGATGCCAACGGCAATGTGCTGAATAACAGCAATACGCGCTATGCCGAATATGGAGTTTTGACGGGAGTCACGGTGAATGGAGTTACTTATAAGGTAGAAACCGATTCAGTCCCACTGGCCACACCGGGAAGCGGCGCAGTGACAGTGGATAACTCGATGGGAAGTTCGGTCCACGATGTGAAATTTGTTTTGAGCGCACCCATCGAGATTGCCCGATAATCCTCTCTCAAGTTGTTCAAGCGATTAGTCCAGGACGGCGACTGGGTTCCAGTCGCCGTCGTACTTGTGCCGGCCATATTTCGCCTCGCCAGCCAATCGTTTTGTTCTGATTCAGCTAACCAAAGCGGTTTTCACGACGTCTTACCGGAATCCTCATCTCAGGGTGAACATAATTATGATGACTCGCAGAGTATTAGTGGGCAGTGTGGGGCTTCTGCTGGCTCAGGCTTTGTATGCGCAAAAGTCGAGTGGCGGGAGCAAGGCTGTTTTTAAACATGATTTGCCGGATGTGTCTTTGAAGGATTGGGCAGTTACGGCGGTAGAGGTCACATATGGGCCGGGTGAAAGTTCTGCTCCACACCGCCACCCGGGAATTACGATTGCGTACGTCCTTGAAGGCGAGATTCGATCCAAGATTGGGGATGAACCTGAGCAAACTTACACCGTGGGTCAGATGTTTTTAGAAACACCAGGCCAACTTCATGCTGTGTCGGGTAATGCTAGCAATACGAGGCCAGCAAAATTATTGGCCTTGTTGTTGGCCGAAAAAGGAAAGCCGCTGACTACCGCAGCGTAAACTCCTAGATCCCCTAGGATTTGCCCATTTCGCGACCGATAGAGAATGAAGAACGGATAGTCAAGAACAAAGCGATCCTGCCTCCACGGTTTAGTTTTCCACCGCTCGACGACTTCATCGCGTGGTTAAAATCAGTCGGGAAACCGCCCATTTTTCCCGATTTGGCGCTATTTCCCAAGGACTTCCCGTTTTGTTCACCCGTCACTAAATTCTGTGACAAATAACCTTAGCTTCTATGCCCGATACGCCTACACTTCCCGAATGGGGAGCCTAAAACAAAGGGTTTCCTGGGCAAAAAGTTTCTGTTGCACGGCTTTCGAATTTGGGAACGTGGATTGCAATGTTCCTTTTGTGGATGCCCGAGATAGCGTGTAAGGGCCTGGATTGAAACTGCTTCCCCTTGTCATTCCGAGATTTTGAAATGAATGCT
>CAWBXL010000198.1:0-5819 GCA_963792305.1 uncultured Acidobacteriaceae bacterium
GCCGAAGCGGGCAACCTCGGCCTTCGGCAATGAAGCATTGAGCACCAAGATCCTGGAGTTTATGGCCCTCAATGTTCCCGTGGTAGCGTCCAAAACAAAAATTCACGCTTATTATTACGATGATTCCATTATTCAGTATTACGAGAACGACGATCCCGCTGAACTGGCAAAGCAAATTCTCCGGTTGAAAAACGATCCCGAATTACGCCATCGTTTGGCGGCAAACGCCAAGAAGTACGCCCAGGAACATAATTGGGATGCAAAGCGGAATATTTGCGGCTGGTGGATTCTCTTGCTAATGCGAAAACCGCTAAGGCCGCCGCCGTTTCAGCCTCATAAGAGTGTTGCTTCCTGAGAATGTACGCCATCCCCATACCGAATTCGCAATGACCCTAAACTTTCCATCAGAGACGATCTTGCCGAGGCTTTAAATGTCCCCAGCAATTGCCACCGCAATCTACGTCTCGATCATCGCCGGACTCTTCTGGCTCGACCGCAATCCGAGAGCCCGGACCTCGTGGGCCCTGTGGGTCCCGACAATTTGGATCTCGATTGCTTGTTCGCGATCGGTAGCTCAATGGTTGGATACGCCCGCGTTTGACACGCCTGACCAGGTGTTGGAGGGGAACCCGATCGACCGGGCGGTGTTCGCTGTCTTATTGGCGATTGGACTCGCCATTCTTATAAGCAGAGGGAAGCAGCTCGGGAAGTTCGTACGCGGTAACGAACCGATGTTGTTCTTTCTTTGTTTCTGCCTGGTCAGCTTACTCTGGTCCGATTATCCGGATGTTGGCTTCAAGCGTTGGACCAAGGCCGTGGGCGATTTCGTCATGGTTTTCATCGTTCTGAGCGAGCGGGACCCGCTCGCCGCTATCCAGCGGCTGCTGGCACGAACAAGTTATATCTTGATCCCTCTTTCCGTTTTGCTCATTAAGTACTATCCCGATCTCGGACGGCAATATGGCTACTGGCTGGGAGAGGTTTATTACGTAGGTGTCACCACCAACAAGAACACGCTGGGGGTCATCTGTCTCGGTTTCGGATTAGCGGCATTGTGGCGATTGCTCTCTGCCTACCGGGACCGCGAACTTCCTGGCCGATTTAAGAAGATGTTTGCCCAATGCATCGTTTTAGTGATGGTGCTTTGGCTGCTCCGGCACGCCAGCTCTATGACCTCTCTGTCCTGCTTTCTCATGGGAAGTGTCATGCTTTTGGCAACCAACTGGCGTGCGATTATCCGCAGGCCCTCGATGGTGCATTTCCTGACTGTAGGAATGCTTCTGGTTTCTATTTCCGTATTGTTTTTGGGGGCCAGCCCCGAGGTATTGAAGTTCATGGGAAAGAACCCGACCCTTACGGATCGGACGCAGGTTTGGGCCATGTTGCTCAGCCTGGACAAAAGTCCCTGGATAGGGACCGGCTTTGAAAATTTTTGGCTTGGGCCGCGGCTCACGGCCATGTGGAACAGATATTGGTGGCATCCGAATGAGGCGCATAACGGATACCTCGAGATTTACTTAAACCTGGGCTGGGCGGGTGTGACCATGCTGCTAGTCGTCCTTGCCACCGGATACCGAACGGTTTTCCGCGCTTGGCGGCATAACGTTCCCACCGGCAGTCTTTGTATGGCATATTTTTGTGCAGGTGTGGCCTTTAACTTCACCGAGGCAGCGTTTTTCAAGATGCTGGCTCCAGCGTGGCTGTTTTTCCTGCTTGCCATAGTCAGAGTTCCGGAAGCTTCCTACGGCAAAATCCACTCATCCGTGAAGAAGCCAGTGCGACGCCGCAGTGTGATGGCCTGGGAGCACAGGCGACCTGAACTCAATGAGGAGATAGTCTAAGACTTCTCATGGCAACATGCGTCTCATCTCCGAAGATGTCCGATGATGTTAGTGCTGCAACCGGCGCAACAGTGGAGCAGGAACCTGAGATCGAAGTGGGGTTGCTTACCGGTGGTTTTGACCGGCCCTATGCCTTCGGCATGGCAATGGCGCTGATTGCGCGGGGCATGTGTTTGGACGTGATTGGCAGCAAAGAAGTCGAAAGCCCGGAGATGTATACCACGCCGCGCTTAAATTTTCTCAAGTTGCAGGCGGATCCCCGGCAACGCGTTAATCTGGCGCAGAAGTTGCTTCGCCTCGCGATGTTTTACGTCAGGCTTCTGCGGTATGCGGCAACCACCAAAGCGAAGATATTTCACATCCTGTGGAACAACAAAGTCCAGTTTTTTGACCGCACTTTGCTGATGCTTTATTACAAAATGCTGGGAAAGAAAATCGTATTCACCGCGCACAATGTGAACGCCGGCAAAAGAGACGGGAATGACTCTTTCCTCAATCGGTTGACGCTCAAAGCCCAGTATAGGATTGCGGACCACATCTTTGTTCACACGGAACTGATGAAAAAAGAACTACTTCAGGAATTTGGGGTTAAGAGCAGCGCGGTGACGGTGATTCCTTTTGGCATTAATAACTCTGTCCCAAACACAGACCTCACTCCCGCGGAAGCCAAGCAGCGCCTGGGAATTGAAAATGGGACGAAGACCGTTCTGTTTTTCGGCTCCATACGTCCTTATAAAGGTCTCGAGCGCCTGGTGCCGGCTTTTTTGAAAGTGGCTGAGCACAACCCGGATTATCGATTGATTATCGCCGGCCAGGTGCGGAAAGGCTGCGAACAATACCTGCAAAATATTCTGCAAGAAGTTGATGCTCATCCAAGCCGGGATCAAGTCATCAAAATGCTGCACTTTGTTCCTGATAGTGAAACCGAATTGTATTTCAAGGCGGCGGATGTGGTGGTGCTGCCTTACGTTGAGATTTTTCAAAGCGGGGTTTTATTTCTTGCGTACAGTTTCGGTTTGCCGGCTGTTGTCTCCGATATCGGTTCATTCCGTGATGATGTGGTAGAAGGCGAAAACGGCTTTCTGTACGACCCGCAAGATCCGAACAGCCTGGCCCGGACGATCGAAAAATATTTCGCCAGTAATCTTTACGCCAATCTGGACAAGCGTAGAGAAGGCATTTGCGCCGCCGCCCTGCAAGCTCATTCCTGGGAAACGGTCGGCCGCATCACTCGCGGTGTGTACGAGCAACTGTTGGCGCAGTAAAACCCAGAGGACAAAAAGCTGAATATGCGAATCGCGTACATTGCTCCCTACCAGGGACCAGGTCTTCTAGAGAAGCGGCAGCTTCTTAATAATGTCGGCCTGGCGGCCAACGTGAAGATGGAGCTCATCGCCGAACTTCTGCAAAGAAGCGGCCATAGCGTTGAGGTCCTTTCTCAAGGGGAGATCGTGGACCGGCGCACCAAGTTTTATCCCGCATTTCGTGAACCTAAACCTTTTGATCCGGCAATCCCGGTTTTATACGGGTCCGCTCTGCCGATCAGGCGGGTAAACGGAATCTGGCCCACGCTTTCTACACTGCGCTTGTTCAGACGCCGCCACCAGGAATCACCATTTGACGCCGTCATCGTCTACAACCTGAAGCTCCCACAAGTAATTTGCGGCCTCTACGCGATGCGTCGTCTCAAACTGCCTGTAATTCTGGAGTACGAGGATGATTCTTTAGTGGACATCGCGGGGAAAAACGAAAGCGGCCGCAAGCACCAGGGCTACTTGCGCCTCGCACGTAAGCTGCTTAACGCGGTCTCGGGCTGTATTGGAGTCTCTCCTTTTCTGCTTACGCGGGTTTCGAGCGAGATCCCAAAGATGTTGCTGCGCGGAGTTGTGGGCGAGAACCTGATCAAGCTGGGCAGCGACCCAACCCCCCGCAATAACTGGATTGTGTTTTCCGGCACGCATACCGAGACCAAAGGACTGGAGCAGCTCTTGCAGGCTTGGAAGCTGGTGACGCTTCCCGGATGGGAGTTGCATATCGCAGGATATGGTCGCAAGACAGAAGAATTCAAAAAGATAGCCGAGGGTGACAAATCCGTGGTGTTTCACGGCAGCCTGGATCGCGATCAAAACGCGCAGTTGTTAAGTCGCGCGAAAATCGGTATGAATCCCCATGATCTGAGCGCCACGCCCGGCAACGTATTTGCTTTCAAGATTATTGAATATCTTGCGGCAGGTAACCACGTCATTTCAACACCCATGGGACCACTGGAAAGTGAACTCGAAGCCGGCATGACGTATATCCCGGACAATGCTCCGCAAACCATCGCCACAGCACTGGAGCAGGTCATCCGCAGCCGCGCCTATGAACGCACCGCGGCCCAAGCGGCTTGGGGCACATATGGCCCGGCAGCAGTATCCAGGTCGTTGAATGCATTGCTTGGCCAGGTGATGGCGGCTGCCCAGCACAATCATGCAGCATCGTCATCGGTTCGCATTGAAGGCGCGGCCCGCTAAGCACCCAAAATTTACGGAGGAGGAATTTATGAGCATCGCTCTTGTTACCGGATCGGCAGGTTTGATTGGATCGGAAACCTGCAAGAAGTTTCATGCAGAGAAGTTCGACGTGGTTGGAATTGACAATGATATGCGCTCCCGGTTCTTTGGGCCCGAGGCGTCCACCGCGGGTACGCGCGAACGTCTCCAGGCATCCTTGAAAGGATACAAGCACCAGAATATTGATATCCGGGACAACGATGCCATTACCAAGCTCTTTCGTGAGCTTGGCCAGGAGATCAAGGTCGTGGTGCACACCGCGGCGCAGCCGTCCCATGACTGGGCGGCACGCGAGCCCCATACGGACTTCGGAGTCAACGCCATCGGGACATTGAACCTTCTGGAAGCGACCCGTAATTATTGCCCGGAAGCTCCATTCATTTTCACCAGCACGAACAAAGTTTATGGCGATGCGCCGAACAATCTTCCGCTAGTTGAATTAGAGACCCGGTATGAAATCGCCTCGTCACATGTTTATAAGCCGGGAATCGACGAAACCATGTCGATTGACCAGTGCAAACACTCACTTTTCGGCGCCAGCAAAGCGGCTGCCGATCTTCTTGTGCAGGAATACGGGCGATACTTCGGCATGAAGACCGTTTGCTTCCGTGGAGGTTGCCTTACCGGACCTGCCCATGCCGGGACCGAATTACATGGTTTTCTGGCCTACCTCATGAAGTGCACGGCCATGGGCCAGCCTTACCGCGTGTTTGGCTACAAAGGCAAGCAGGTCCGCGACAACATTCATAGCCACGATCTGGTAGATGCTTTCTGGGAGTATTTCAAGGCGCCGCGTTCGGCTGAGGTCTACAACATGGGCGGTAGCCGTCATTCCTGCTGTTCGATGCTGGAGGCGATTGCCGGCTGCGAAAAGATCAGCGGACGGAAACTACGCTGGACCTATGTCGAGGAAAACCGGAGTGGAGATCACATCTGGTGGATCAGCAACGTGGCGAAATTTCAGAGCCATTACCCCAATTGGCAGTACCGCTATAACATGGATGGGATACTGCACGAGATCCACGAAGCCCTTCAATCTTCCGGACAGACCGGGCCCTCCTGATCTCTCATCTCCTGTTCAAGATCACCGCGAGTCGGGCTGCCTATGATGACTCTTGCCCCAGCCGCCGCCACGTCGCGTGAAGATCACTATGGCACCGCCGTCGTTTCTGGCAGGTCCGCCGCTCGCGACATCCAAAGCGAAGCGAGCTACGCGAACGGCTGATCGATGGACGGGCTCGGCTGCGTGAAGAACTTCGCGCCGTTCTCGGTGGATGTAGAGGCAGTCCCGAGGTCCGGAGACCGAACTCGCCGTAAATCGCGATCATCGGCTCGTCGCTGAAGCGCATGCCGGGCTCGAGCAGCGTCTTGTTGCCGCGCACGAAGTTGGTCCACTCGTGGCCGTCGAGGCCGATGCCGTGGCCCG
>CAWBXL010000199.1:0-8088 GCA_963792305.1 uncultured Acidobacteriaceae bacterium
ACTTGGCCCGCATTATTGAGACTTTTGGCGGCAAGTTGATCGGAGAAGCCGGAGACGGCAAAACTGCGATCACCGAATACGATCGCCTGAAACCAGATATCGTCCTCATGGATATCACCATGCCACAGATGGAAGGCATCGAGGCTGCGGAGAAAATCGTCCAGCAGCATCCCGAAGCCCGCATTGTCATGGTGTCCTCTGTCGGATATCAGGAAAACATCGTCGCAGCCCTTCAGCGCGGAGCCCGGCACTTTGTGCAGAAGCCGGTAAAGCCTGAAGTGCTCTACGAAGTCATCAAATATGTGCTGGGAGATGATGCCGCTGTGGCTAGCGCCGCCGGCGCGGGAGACTAAGCATGAAAATGGAGTTGATCCAGCCCTTCATCAACGCCGCGGATGCCGTTCTTTCGCAGATGTTGCAGTCGCCTACCTCGGTGGGGAACCTCACCATGGAGGAGGAAGCCTACCGGCGCAAAGGTGTAGCCGCGCAAATCTGGCTGACTGGCGACATCGAAGGCCGCATCGTGTTCGATCTGGACGAAGAAACCGCTATTCGCGTAGCCAGCAAACTGGCAGGCGCGACTCTTCCGGAATCGGACTCGCTCATTCGCGAAACCGTTTGCGAACTGGCCAACCAGATCGTGGGCAATGCTATTTGCACGCTCAATGATCTCGGCTTTCAGTTCCGCATACATCCTCCCGTGATCCATACTTCGGAAACCGGGGCCACCAGCAGCGAGGACACGGAAGCCCTCGTGCTCTGTTTTGATACTGAAAGCGGCGCAGTATTCATGAACCTGGCTTTACGCTACGGCAAAAAACGCTCTCACCTTGCCGCCGCAGCCTCTCAATAGAGAGGCAATCCAGCAGTTGCCTGGAGTGCCTCTCTATCAATTCTGATTTTCTCTGAGTTTGATTCCTAACGTCCTGGAAGCACAAAAACTGGATTTTGCGGCGGGGGAAAAGCCTGGTTGGGAAGTGCCGGAGCTGAACTCACCGGGGCGGGCAGGTTCATGACAAAGCTGTCATCGGAAGTCTGAATGATGTCCGTCCCTCCTGCATCGCAGTTGGCCACAAACACGCGAGTATCGTCGGCTGAAGCTGCGATATGCCGCCTGAATCGTGCCAAGTCACAGAACGGAACTACTGGAACATCGGCTTTCGTTCCAACTGATGCTGAATTTACGAATACTGTGTGCAGGGTCGTAATTGTTTTTTGCACGACGTCGCCCACAGGTTTAATAACACTGACCTGGGTCGTGATGCACGGCGGATTGTCCGCGGGCGCACCCGCCAATTGTGTACACGTTCCGCTGATCGTGTAACTGGACACATAGATCGTGCCCTTTCTGCTGTCACCATTATTTGTGCCTGCCGGAAGCGTAGTAACGGCCCCCAGCTTACATGTCCCCACGGGACAAATAGCGCTTAGATCAATGTTTGGCAACGCCACGGGCGGATCAGAGGTCACATCTAACACGGCAATTTGCGACGTCGCAGGAATCGTCAAATACAGGCGACTGAAAGATGCGTCATACGCCATGTAATTCACGGAATTCGTTGGATCTACCGTGATGTTCGCTACAAGAACATCGTTGACGGTATCAATGACTGACACCGTGCCGCTGCCTTGATTGAGCACAAAAACGCGCCCGTCGTCTGCGCGGGCCACCGCCCAGATCGGACGGTTGCCGGTGGGAATTACCGCACTTAGTGTCTTGTCAATCGTATTGATTGCAGAAACCGTGCCGTCCCCGTTATTGACGACGTAGAGCTTCTTCCCATTCGAAGTTTCGACCATGGCGATCGGATTACGCCCGATCCCATCGCTTGCCGTAAGTGTCCTGGTAATAATATTCTGTCCCGCCAAAATTACCGATACCGTCTGCCCAGTTGAGCCATCACCGACCCCGGCGGCATAAACGGTTCCAGCCTCTTTGGTTTCGAGAAAAACGGGATTCGTGCCGGGCGGCAAAGTGATTGTGGTGGTAGAGGGGCCAGCCGATAACGACGAATACGTAGTGATCGTATTGTCTGACAGATTGGCTACATATGCTGTGTCATTACTCGGTGATGGGAGCAATACGGCATGGGCGGGGTTTAGACCCACGGTTGCCGTGCCTACGTTCGTGTCGCCGGAAACATCAATCCGGCTGCTGCCGCCGGGATGAATTGAAGGATCACAAGGTGCAGTTGGTGCTCCGGGGAGCGGGCACGCTTCCGGGCCATTGGCGGACAGGACCAGCGCAAAGTGCTCGTTCTTTGGATCCGGAGGTTGTGGATTCTGCGGTATGGCAATGGGACGGAAGGTGTCTCCACAACCGATTTCAAAGATGGCAATCGTGAAAATCACCACAACCCGCAACATGCGTACTGCTCGCATCGGCACCCCTGGGAGATTACGGACTGGCTCATCCGTGAACCGAAAGAATTTCATATTCTACTGGCTATCGGCTATCTGCGCCAGCCAACGGCCCTGGTGTATGGAGATATCTGGACTCTAGGAACTGGATGCTGTGGAACTGCAATTTAGTTGTAAACAGAGGAATACACAGCAGGATACGAACGATGTCCTGGAATAGTACCGGGGCTATCCCCGGCCCTTGGATTTCTTGCTCGCCGCTGGTTCGCGGGTCCCGGCAGCCGGCTTCTTCTTGCCTTCCATCTCAGCCAGGCTTTGTTTGAGCGCAGCCATCAGGTCGACCACCGGAGCCAGTTTCTTCGGCTTCTCCACTTCCACAACTTTGCCGCCTTCGAGCTTGGTCTCGATCAGCTTCTTCAGGTTTTCCTGGAATGTGTCGTGATATTTCTCCGGGTCCCAATCTGCCGGCCAGCGCTTCGATCAGCTGGTGGGCGACTTTCACTTCGGCATCTTTCATCTCGACATCGGGCGGGCCAAAGCCTTCCGCCTCACGAACTTCTTCCTCGTAATACATGGTGTGCAGCATCATGCCGCCTTTGTGGGGGCGCAAAAACACTGTGTATTCGCGGTTGTGCATGGTGAGCTTGGCGATGGCCACGTATTCGCTATCTTCCAGGGCTTTCGTGAGCAGCGCATACGGACGGCGGCCGGCTTCCTCGGGCATCATGTAGTACGACGATTCGAAGTAAACCGGGTCGACATCGGTGGTCTTCACGAACTCGAGGATCTCCATCGTCTTGGCGGTCTTGGGCTCGATCTTCTTGATCTCTTCCGGCTCGATCACGACGTACTCGCCTTTGCGATACTCGTAGCCCTTTACGATCTCGCTGCGCTCGACAACTTTGTTGTCCTCTGCCGGGCAGACATACTGCTGCTTCACCCGGCTAAGGTCGTCGCGATGCAGCATGTTGAAGGAAATACCCGAACTGCGCGCGCCGGAAAAAAGACGAACCGGCATGGAGATTAATCCAAAGGTAAGATAGCCAGACCAAACGGAGGACGCCATTGAGTTCTCCCGGGAATTGAAAGACGCGAAATACGCGCCAGCATAACTTGAGTTTAGACTACCGCGGCACCGGAAAAGCAATCTGGCCCGCAGGTAGCCGAACTCTAAATCACTAGGAATAGGGCTTTCAAGCGGAATACACCATAAGTCGTGGTAGGAGCACAAATCGTGCCTTTAGCATTACCAATTCCGACCGACTCGCATCCTCTTTGGCTCATTGTTCTGGTGACTGTCCTGTTCGCTTCGCTGGCCCGTATTTTACGTGGAGTAAGCTTCTCCGGTGCGGTGGCCGGAGGTGTGGTTTGTTTTGTGCTTTACGCAGCGGCTGGCGCGGGTGCGTTCATCCTGCTCGCACTGTTATTCATTCTCACCTGGGGCGCAACCCGGCTCGGCTATCAACGCAAACAGAAATTGGGGACCGCCGAAAAAAAAGAAGGACGTACCGCAGCCCAGGTATTGGCAAATGTGGGGGTCGCAGCGGCCTGCGCCGCAGCGTATCGGTGGCGCGGAAATATAGTCTTTTTGCTGGCGACGTGCGCGGCGTTGTCTGAAGCCGCAGCCGACACTGTTTCCAGTGAGATTGGACAAACCTCCAACCGCGAAGCTCGCTTGATTACAAACTGGCGAAGAGTACCCGCCGGCACCAATGGGGGGATAAGTATCCCCGGAACTTTGGCTGGAATCGGAGCTGCCGTATTAATAACCATGACAGGGATCTTCACTGGGGTTATTAACCTCCATGAGTTGTTTAGTTCGTGTGTTGCTGCTTTCGCGGGGATGATTTGCGATAGCTACCTGGGCGCTACTCTGGAATGGCGGGGGCTTTTGAACAACAACACTGTCAACTTCTTAGGCACGCTGACGGCGGTATTAGTGGTTGCGATTTGGCATTTTTATGTTTGAATTACTAAACACGATTTTAATTTCTCAGCACAAATCTATAAAACGGCCCGCAGGCCATGTCCTCTTGGTAATTGAGGGCTTTGACCATCCCAATTAAAATGTCCTAAGCACCTAAGAATCGGTCGCACGCATCTGACTTTCATAGGGCCTGCTGTAAGCTTGACTCCTTGTAACTTAATGAAAATACAGACTTTTGTCATCGGATGTGCTCTCGCGTTAGCCCTGTTGCTATTCGCGCAGCAGCGGCGCGCGGAGACCGTCCTGCCCGGCGGCTTTCGAGCGGTAGTGGATCTTACCCACACCATCAATGACAAAGTCCCGCCATTTAATCTTTCGCAAAAAGCGGATTTCAAAGTTACGACTCAGGCCACGATCGCCAAGGACAAAGTCTTTGTTCGCAACTTCAGCATGCCGGAACATTACGGCACACACATAGACGCGCCTGCACACTTTGCCGCGGGCATGTGGACGGTGGACCAGATTCCGCCCGAGCGGCTGATTGCGCCCATGGTTGTTTTGGATATCAGCAGCAAGGCAAAAAACAACGCTGACTATCAACTTTCTGTGGAAGACATTGCCGATTGGGAACAAGTCCACGGGCAGATTCCTGGCAATGCAGTAGTGATGTTGAATACGGGATGGGGATCACGTTGGGATTCGGTCAAAGATTTTCGCAACGCGGACGCGAAAGGCATGATGCACTTCCCCGGATATTCTCTGGACGCCGTCAAGTTTCTGACCGAAGCGCGGGCAGCATTAAGCCTGGGCATTGATACTTTGAGCGTGGACTACGGCCCATCACCGGATTATCCGGTTCATCAGTACACCATGGCACACAGCCTTTATCATCTTGAAGACGTAGCCAACCTGGATCGTTTGCCGGCAACCGGGGGCACCGTGATCGTCGCTCCCATAAAGCTTGAGGGCGGCTCTGGCGGCCCGGTCAGGATTTTGGCTCTGCTGCACTGAGAATCTAAACAACTAAATTATTTCTGCGCATTAATGTGCGTCATCAAACTCTGAAGCAGCGCCGGTAGTCTCTCATTCCATTGGTTCCAATCATGCGCTCCCGGGCCGAAATCAAACTCAAAGTGAAAATGACGTGCGGCGAGCAAGCGGGAAAATTGACGGTTTGAAGACAACAACCCTTCTTGTTCTCCACAAGTCAGGAAAAGAAAAGGCGTATTTTCAGGATCAGCAGTTCGGGCTAGGACGAAGGGGTCGTTCTTGTGCTGCATCTCGCCTCCCCAAGGCCCAAAAATGGAACGGTGAGATCGCCATTGCCCCCATCGCTTGATGGAGAACGGCCGACTGGGGACATCAATTGCAGAGCTAATTCCTCCGGCAAAGACAAACAACTCAGGATGAACAAGCGCCAGTTTGACCGCGCCAAAACCTCCCATGGAAACTCCGACGATTGCACGCTTCCCGCGTTCATTGGCCACAGGAAATTTGTTCTCAACCTCAGGAATAAGGTCTTTCACGATGTAGTCTTCGTAGCGGTCCTGTGGACGATCCGCCGCATTGGTGTAGTACGAAGATGAACCACCATCTGGCATGACCAAAATCAATCGCGATTCAGCGAATCTGGAAACATCCGAATAGTTCGACCAATCGCGATAGGTTCCGTCGCCACCATGCAGCAAATAAACCACGGGCAATTTTTCCTGGCGCGCAATCGTACTGGGTAAGATCACGCGATACGGCATGTCGCGATTGAGGGCCGCGCTGTGAAAAGTTACGTCCTGCATTCGTACTTTGGCGGTCAGGCGGGGATGATCGGGCTTAACTTCACTTTCTTGCTGCACCCAGACAAGACCAGCAAAACACACAGAACCGCAGCGAATCGTCTGACTTTCTCTTGGCGACCAATAGTCTCAGCCATTAACAATTGTCCTGATCCGGATGAACATTTTTCATCCCAGCCCTTCGAAATCCCCGTGTTCTAATTTAACCGGAGGCAGCATGAGTGACCCGCGTTATCCGATCGGCAAATTTAACTATGAAGGTGCTCCCAGCGAGGAACAACGAAGGAAGCTGGTTGAGGACATTGCACAGACGCCGGCCGCACTCCGCGCTGCGGTGAAAGGACTATCGCCAGAGCAGATCGAAACTCCGTATCGTGATGGCGGCTGGACGGTGCGTCAGGTCGTCCATCACGTCCCAGAGAGCCACATGAATGCATATATACGCTTCAAACTGGGCCTTACCGAGGATGAGCCGACCATTAAACCCTATGAAGAAGACCGTTGGGCCAAGCTACCGGACGTGCAGTCCACACCGCTAGAGGTTTCTTTATCGCTGCTTGAATTGCTCCATGACCGCTGGGTGCGAGTATTGAAAGCCATCAAACCCGAAGAATGGAAGCGTACCTTCAAGCATCCGGAGATGGGCGTCGTGCCGCTGGAAAAGAACCTTTGCCTTTATTCGTGGCATGGCAGGCATCACGTCGCACACATTACAGAATTACGTAAACGTATGGGTTGGTAATTCTCCCACCCGCCAATTTAAACAGGCAGGCGCAGACGCCACGCAATATAGCTTCCGGCCTCGCGAACCACCGCTTGCGCTCTAAGAAGCGCTGTCCGTGGGCGTGAATCCGGCCGTGGCGCCACATAAACCTTCAGCCCTTCATGCTCCAGCAGTTTGCGTATGCGGAAGACGTGATACTCGTCACTGACCGCAATACAACTCCGCATGTGATTGGCGCGCATGATCACGGCCACGCGCTCCGCAGATTGCGCTGTGTCCGACCCGAGCGTTTCTGCAATCAGGCTTGCTTCCGGAATGCCACGATGCATCAGGTAGTCCCGGCCCACGCCACCTTCTGTGTATTTAGGATCGTCCCCCGCGCCTCCGGTAGTAATTACAACCGGAGAGACTCCACGCTGGAAAAGGTAGAAAGCATGATCAAGGCGGGCACGCAAAACTGGAGAAGGACGGCCGGAATACTCAGCAGCTCCGAACACTACGATTGCATCGGCAGGCTGAACTTCATGCTGCCGGGACTCGCGTACCACCCACAGGCAGGTCCATGCAAACCAACCAATAAATGCGAATAGAAGCAAGGCCAGCAGCTTCAGGAGCCTATGGCGTTTACTTGCTTTTCCGCTCATCCCTGCGCAAAGAACTCCGAAATCTCCTGCGAAGAAATCGCTCCCTGCCGCAGGACGTACCAGCGCTTCTCTTCGTCAGTAAGGTCCACGATGGTAGACGCTACTTCGCGAGGCGAGGTGCCGCCGTCCACAATAATCGAGATACGATCATTGAGTTGCTCACGCACCGCCTGGGCAGTCGTGCACTCGGATTCGCCGCTCAAGTTGGCAGACGTCGCAGTAATAGGAATTGCAGCAGCCTGTACCACGGCCAGCGGAATTTTGGCATTGGGAACACGTAGCGCTACATTGCCCGTATTCGCCGTAACTTTTAAAGGAAGCCTGGACGACGCCTTCACAATGATTGTCAGCGGCCCCGGCCAGTAACGGCGAGTAAGCGCATAGAATTCATCAGTCAGCGTTTGGGCTAACTCCTCTGCCTGGTCCACGCTTTCAATCAGCAGTGAAAGCGGCTTGTGGCGGGAACGCGACTTGATGTCATACACGCGGTCCACGGCGCGCAGATTAAATGGGTCAGCGGCGAGCCCATAAAATGTATCGGTCGGCATGCCCATGACTTCGCCAGCGCGAATCTGGTCGGCGGCGTAACGTATCAGCGAGGTTTCCGGACTTTCAGGATTAATTTTGAGGATTTCAGCGCGC
>CAWBXL010000200.1:0-26864 GCA_963792305.1 uncultured Acidobacteriaceae bacterium
ATCGCGTTGATTCTGTTATGGATAGCGCTCCCGCGCGGTTTGTCTTTTCCTGCGGGCGTATATTGATGTTTGGAAACTGTTGTGTAGTACCGAGTAATTGGCGAAACACACCAGTGGGCGCAAGCCCACATTTTAGTTTGTGCCCAAATCGGAACTCCACAAGTTATTGAATTAATGGCACTTGGAATCGAAAAGATAAAGGAAATTGCAGATCGAGTGGCTGCGTCTGCAGGTCTTGAGATTGTTGAGGTCGAGCTTAATGGTGGCGGCAAAGCTCGCAGGTTGCGGATTGTCATCGACAAGCCCAGTGGGGTGACGCACGAAGATTGTGCGAACCTCAGCCGCGAAGTTGGAACCATCCTCGACGTTGAGGACGTGGTACCCGGGAGTTCGTACACGCTGGAAGTTTCTTCTCCTGGGTTGGACCGGAAGTTGATGCGAGCGGCAGATTACGAACGCTTCGCAGGAAGCCGTGTGAAGTTGACGACTCGTCAGCCGGTAAATAACAACCGGCACTTCGAGGGGAAGCTGGAAAGTTTTCACGAAGGACGTTTGACGCTCGACCTGACGCCGGTACGCAAGAAAGCAAAAGCGAACGAGGCGCCCCAAAAGCTGGAAATCGATTTGGGCAATGTTGAGAAGGCGAATTTAGTCCCAGAGATTTAGTAACGCACCGGGCCCCAGTTGCAATCTGATCTGAGCAGCAAAGAATTTATAACGGATTACTTATGGCAAGTGAGCTCTACAACACCATTGACGCCCTAAGCCGGGAAAAGGGTATTGATCCGCAGATTGTAGTCAGTGCGGTGGAAGACGCCATTGTTGTCGCCACTCGCAAGTACTACAAGACGCAGGAAACTCTGCGCGCGGAACTGGACAAGGAAACCGGCAAGATCAATGCCTTCGCGGTGAGGACTGTGGTGGAGACTCCCGAGCAGGTGGAAGATCCTCTATTGCAGATCACGCTCGATGACGCGCGCAAGCTTAATCCGAATTTGGAAGTCGGCGGAGAGCTCCGCATTCCCAAGCCTACGGAAGGCATTCTGGGACGCATCGCTGCGCAGCTGGCGAAGCAAGTGATTTTCCAGAAAGTCCGCGAAGCCGAACGCGACACGGTTTACAACGAATACATCGGACGCGTCGGCGAAATTGTGAATGCCACCGTGAAGCGCATCGAAGGGCCGGACGTGATCTTCGACATCGGCAAAGCCGAATCCCGCATGCCGCGCAAGGAGCAGTCGCGGCTCGAGTCCTTTGCCATGGGCGAGCGCGTTCGCGTGGTCATTGCGCGCGTCGAGAAAGCTTCAAAGGGCCCGGCAGTCGTGGTTTCTCGTGCCGCGCCGGAACTGGTGCAGAACTTATTCCAGACTGAAGTGCCGGAAATTTATGACGGCACGGTTGTCATTCGCGCCATCGCTCGCGAAGCCGGAGAGCGCACCAAGATCGCTGTCATGTCGAAAGACAAAGACGTGGATGCCGTCGGCGCGTGCGTCGGCATGAAGGGCATGCGCGTGCAGTCGATCATTCGCGAGTTGCGCGGCGAGAAGATCGACATCATCGAGTATCACGAAGACGCGGCACACTTTGCCGAGAAGGCATTGCAGCCGGCAAAAGTTAGCCGTGTCACTGTGCTCGATTCCGGCGACAAGCATCTGGAAGTCGTAGTCGACGATAGCCAGCTCTCCCTCGCCATCGGCAAGAAGGGCCAGAACGTCCGTCTCGCCGCCAAGTTGCTGGGCTGGAAGATCGACATCAAGAGCGAGGAAGAGAAGCGTCAGGAAGTCGAGCAGCAGATGTCGGCCATGATGCCTGCGCCTTCTACACCGCTGGAGAGCGTTCCGGGCATGGGCGAAGGGGGTGATCGAAAAGCTGACTGCTGCCGGTGTAACCACGGTCGAAGCGCTGGCGGATATGACGCCGGAGCAGCTTGAGGCGATTGAAGGAATCGGCCCCAAAACGGTGGAAAAAATCAGCTTGGCGGTCAATAATTACTTCGCCAGCCTGGAAGGCGGCGAGAGGGCAGTCGCCGAAGAAGCGCGCTGCGGAAGCTCCGGCTGAAGAAGGTGCGGCGCGCGGAGTCCGAGCGAAACCGTCCGAGAGGCAGCTGCGATGCGGAAGTGCTGCGAGTGGAGGCTAAGCCGCAGCGGAGAAGAAACGACCGCAGCCGAAGAAGCCGGCTAGGACCACCGATGGTGCAACGGAAGAGCAGAGTTAGTTTTATGAATCGGAATTTAGAACTGAAGCAGAGTTCGCGAGGTTGATATGAAGACTTAGCGGCAACAGTTCGGAGGAAGAAAGGGCGGATGAGTAAGGTTCGAATCAACGATTTGGCCAGGGAACTGGAAGTCAAGAGCAAAGCTATTCTTGACGTGCTGACAGAAGTCGGGGTCACGGAAAAGAAGACCCACTCCAGTTCTTTGGAAGACCACGAAGCTGACAAAGTTCGAGCTAAACTCCGCGCCTCCGGCGAGTCTCAAACTTCCAGCAAGTCCGCCGCGCGCCCCAGCCGCGCCGAGTCGGACGAAATCAAGACCAAGATTGATCTGTCGAACATCTCCAAGCCCGGAGATGTTTTAAAAGCCATCATCAGCAAACAGGCGCCAGCCGCTCCAGTTGCTCCGCTCCGTCCCGTAGCGCCTCCGCCAGTAGAAGCAAAACCGGCTGCACCAGTAGCGGAAGCCCCGGCTGCCAAGGCTCCAGTGACTGCGCCGCCCAAGACTGCGGAGACGCCAGCGCCTCGTTTAATTGTTCCGCAGACATCGGTTCGCCCGACATTTACAGTTCCAGCGCCGCCTGCCGCACAGACTCCGGCAGTTGCGCCGCCTCGTCCACCCGTCGCACCACCAGTTGCTGCCCAGCCGCCTAGCGCCGCCGCTGCCGCAGACACCGACTGCGGCGCGCCCTGCGGCCCCCAGTAGCACCAGAAGTGCCAAAGTTCCGCCGCCGCCGCATGATCGTCCCGCAGACTGGGCCGCGTCCGGTGTATCAGGCTCCAGTGCGGCCAGCGCCCCCAGCTCCGATTGCGGAGCGCCAGCCCGTCCCATGGGCACGCGTCCTGTGCCCGGCCGTCCTGTGCCCGGACAGCCAATTTTCCAGCGTCCTCGTCCCAGGCGCGCCGGTGGTCGGCGCGTCCTCCGCTTCGTCCGGGAGAACGTCGCCCCATGCATCCCACGCGCACAGTCGCCAACCGGATCGCGTCCGCTGGGCGTCGGACCCGGATTGCCGCCTCCCGGGCCCGCAGCGTCCCGGCGCACGTCCCGGTGGCCCGTCGCGTAGACCTGGACAACGCTATGTTCCGCGTGGCGTAAAAGAAGGCCCGATGAAGGGCTACACGCCACCGCCGCGCATGGTGGTGTCGAACGAGCCGCTGCCGATCACGCGCAGCATCACGATCACAGAAGGAATCAGCGTTAAGGATCTCGCCGAGAAGCTGGAGATTCGCGCCAAGGACATGATCGCGCGTTTGTGGCTGCGCGGCGTATTCGCGACGATCAATCAATCGCTCGACGCTGAACTAGCCAGCGAGATGGCGCGTTTCTTCGGAGCCGAGACTAACGTCATCACCTTCGAAGAGCAGGCTGCCAAAGAAGTTGCTGATGCTGCTTCCACCGAAGAGGGCGCTGGCGAAGGCGTGCCGCGTCCGCCAGTTGTGACCATCATGGGTCACGTCGATCATGGTAAGACCACACTACTCGACTCCATCCGCTCGACCAGCGTTGCTGAAGGTGAAGCTGGAGGCATCACCCAGCACATCGGCGCATACAAAGTCACGGTGCAGGACAAACAGTCTCCGGCATACGGTCGCCAGATCGTGTTCCTGGATACGCCAGGTCACGAAGCTTTCACACGTATGCGTTCCCGCGGAGCTAAAGCTACCGATATCGTCGTGCTGGTTGTTGCAGCCGATGACGGCGTCATGCCGCAGACGCTCGAAGCTATCGATCACGCGCATGCTGCGGAAGTACCGATCATTGTGGCCGTCAACAAAATTGATAAGCCCGATGCCATTGCCCGATCGCGTAAAGAAGCAGCTGGCCGATCGCGGTCTGATGCCGGAAGCCTGGGGTGGTACCACTGTTTTCGTAGATGTTTCTGCGAAGCAGAAAACCAATCTCAACCTTCTCATGGAAATGATTTGCCTGGTCGCAGATTTGCAGGAACTTCGCGCCGTTCCGGAACATCCCGCAACCGGCGTGGTGCTCGAAGCAAAATTAGATCGCGGACGCGGACCAGTAGCCACCTTGCTCGTGCAAAACGGAACCCTGCGCGCCAGCGACAATTTCGTTGTCGGCAACGTATACGGCAAAATCCGCGCCATGTTTGACGATCGCGGCAACCAGCTGGAAACAGCTCCGCCATCCACACCGGTAGAAATCCTCGGCATGGAAGGTTTGCCGCAGGCCGGTGATCAATTTGTTGTGGTTGCGGATCGCGATAAAGCTCGCGGCATCTCCGAATATCGCGAGCAAAAAGCCCGCGAGGCCGCGCTGGCCAAGAGCTCTCGCGTGTCGCTCGAAGGTCTGGCTGAGCAAATCAAGACCGCTGGCACCAAGGAACTGAACATCATTCTGAAGGGCGACGTAGGCGGATCGGTCGAAGTGTTGAACGATTTGCTGGCCAAGTTGTCCAACGACAAAGTCCGGTTGAAAGTATTGCGCTCCGGCGTGGGTGCGATCACCGAAAGCGACATACTGCTGGCGTCGGCATCGAATGCCGTCATCATCGGCTTCAATGTCCGCCCCGAACGCAAGGCGCAGGAACTGGCCGAGCAGGAAAAAGTTGACATCCGCCTGCACTCGATCATTTACGAGTTGCAGGACGAGATCAAGCGCGCCATGACCGGCCTGCTCGATCCAGTGTTCAAGGAAACTATCCAGGGACACGCCAAAGTACTCGAGACATTCCGCATCCCGAAAGTTGGCACCATCGCGGGTTGCAGCGTGACCGATGGCATCATCAAGCGCGATTATCACGTGCGGCTGCTGCGGGATAACACGGTGGTTTTCAACGGCAAGGTGGGATCGCTCCGCCGCTTCAAAGATGATGCGAGCGAAGTGCGCAGCGGCATGGAGTGCGGCATCTCTATTGCGAACTATGGCGACATCAAGGCGGGGGACATGATCGAGGCCTTCGTCACAGAAAAAGTCGCCGCAGAAGCGCTGGTTTAAGCAGTGTCTAGTGGGCAGCGGCTAGTGATTAGTTTTTACTAGCCACTGATCACTATTCACTAGCCCCTATGATTGCTTTCCTGACCCTCGAACTTCGCATCGAAGCCGCCCAGTCCTTAAAAGACAAACGCCAGGTAGTGCGCAGCGTCAAAGACAAACTTCGAGCACACTTCAACGTTGCTGTAGCTGAGTTGGACCCGTCTAACTTGTGGAACCAGGCCACCATAGGAGTAGTCAGTGTGTCGCATTCGCGCGATTATCTCGACGGCCTGATGAAAAATGTAGAACGCCAGGCCACCCGCTACGCCAACAATGGTGGCGCGGATGTGGCTGATTCGTTTGTTGAGTATCTCTGATTTGCAGCATCTAATTTCTTAAATGGTTTCGCGCCATTGTTTTGCGGAAAAGCCAGCATTTATGGCTATTTTCTGATATTCTCATTCGTTTTACTCAAGAGGTTCAGGTGGAAAAGCGGGGGGCAAAATATCATCGGCAGCGTTTAGGGGAGGCCCTGCGCGAAGAGATCGAAACCATCGTCGAGGGTGAACTCGGCGATCCTCGTATCGGGCTGGTAAGTGTTACCAGTGTTGCGTTGGCTGACGACTCCCGCTCCGCGCGTGTTTATGTTTCAGTGGAAGGAAATGAAGATGAAGCCAGCCGTTCGCTTGAAGGTCTTACGGCAGCAGTTGGCTTTGTGCGCCGGCAGGTAGCAGAAAATTTGCATCTACGGCGGCCTCCGGAACTTCCATTTTCAACTCGACCTCTCGCATAAGTACGGCAGCAGAATTGACGAGTTGTTGACTCGCGCGGAGAAGCGCAAGAAAAAAGGCCTAAAGCGGGCGAAATGCTGAAAGAAGTTTTGAAACACATCGAGCAGCGAGATAAGTTTTTGCTTACCTCGCACGCGCGCCCTGATGGCGACGCCATTGGCTCGGCCCTCGCCTGCTGCCAGATCCTGCGTGCCATGGGAAAGCAGGCGGATGTGGTGTTTCGCGACGGCGTCCCGCGCATCTATCGCCCGCTGCCTTTCGCGGATTCCGTGGTGCAAGCCGACAGTGTAAACGGCGACTATCAAGCGGCCATCATTCTGGAGTGCGACAGCATTCAGCGCACACGCCTGGCAGGACTCGACAATCACTTCCTCATCAGTATTGATCATCATCAGAGCGGCAAGCCATTCGCGCATGTGAACTGGATCGATCCCAACGCGGTGGCAACCGCGGAACTTGTGTATCGCCTGGCGCGGGAAGCCGGAGTGAAGATTTCTCCGGACATTGCAACATGTCTATATACAGCCTTGCTGACCGATACCGGTTCGTTCATGTTCGAAGGCACTAACGAAAATACGTTTGCTTTGGCCCGGGAACTGGTGCTTGCCGGCGCCGACCCGGCGCGGTGCGCCCGTAGTGTTTACTTTGCCCATTCCACGGCGAAGATGCGGTTGCTGGGTGCGGCACTGTCCAATCTTCAGCGTGAAAACCAGTTGGCGTGGATTTGGGTCACGCACGAGCAGATGGAAAAAGCCCAGGCCAAGGAAGAAGATTGCGAAGGCCTGGTGAACTACGCTCTCTCCATTCAGGATGTTCAGGTCGCAGCTTTTTTCCGCGAAATGCCTGATGGCCGCTACCGTATCAGCCTGCGCAGCAAAGGCGAGTTGAATGTGGCTTCGGTTGCGGAGTCATTCGGGGGCGGCGGACACCAATGTGCCAGTGGATGTTCGCTTGACGGACCTCTGTCAGCCGCGGTGGAACGCATTCTCACGAAACTTCGGCAACATCCTTCCGTAAAATAGGTTTCCTATGGACATGTCTTTTGTGCGGCAGGTTGTTTCGTTTGCGGGGGCGCTGCTCATCTTGTTTGCATACGCAGGGCAGCAGATGAAGTGGATCGATTCACGCAAGGCTGGCTACAACATTCTTAACGCAGTTGGTTCCGGCATGCTGGCGTACATCGCATTTCATCCCTTTCAAATAGGCTTTGTTGTTCTCGAAAGCGTGTGGGCGCTAATCAGTGTCTATGCTTTGCTGCGAGGAACCAAATCTGCTTAATAGCTGCAACGAGTAATACTCGGGACGATCAACATCGAAAATCAACAGGCATCTCCGAACTCGCGCGTGATTACAGACTGGCTTCTTCTCGTTGGTTTTTGCGGATTTCTTTTCTTCTTTGGCCTTGCCTACTTCGGCCTGCTCGGTGCCGACGAACCCCGCTATGCACAAGTTGCGCGCGAGATGCTGGCACGGCATGACTGGATCACTCCCACCCTCGGAGGTCAGCCATGGCTGGAAAAGCCTGTGCTTTATTACTGGCAGGCCATGCTGGCGTACAAAGTATTCGGAGTAAGTGACTGGGCGGCACGCTTGCCTTCCGCAGTAGACGCGACTCTCATGGTGGTCGCGGTATTTTTGTTCCTCCGCCGTTTTCGCTTTGGGGCCGAACTGGATGGCGCACTGATTACAGCCTCCGCCGCGGGCATAGTTGGCTTCGCCCGTGCGGCCTCAATGGACATGCATCTCGCAGCTACTTTCACGATTGGCATGCTTGCCTGGTATGCATGGCATGAAAGCGAAAAGAAAGCCTACTTGGCCGCTTTTTATGGGTTCATAGCTTTGGGGACGTTGGCGAAAGGTCCGGTTGCGCCATTCCTGGCTGCAATCATCGTGATTGCATTTGCGATAACCCGAAAGAATATTGGAATTGTCTGGAAAACACTATGGCTTCCGGGCATCCTCGTTTTCCTGCTACTGGCCCTGCCTTGGTACATCGCTGTTCAGCTTCGCAACCCAGAATTTTTCCGCGTTTTCATTCTCGAACATAACCTTTCGCGCTTCGGCACCAACCGCTATCACCACCCACAACCCATTTGGTTTTATCTGCCGGTAGTGATCATCGGATTGTTCCCATGGGCGGTTTTCGCCATCACCGCGCTGTTTAAAAATCTCCGAGTATGGTGGGTGCATAGAAGAACAGGCCGTCAATCTGAAGATCCCTTCAACCTCTTTCTTGCGATCTGGTTTCTTCTGCCTTTGTTGTTTTTTTCTCTCTCTAAATCCAAACTTCCCGGATACATCCTTCCCGTGTTTCCTGCCGGGACACTGTTGCTGGCTGAGTACGTGCGCCGCCGTGGACAGACCAACAACAAATCCAATGCCATACTGATCGGGCTGCACTCTGTGACGGCAGCTTTGCTTCTGCCGCTGACATTGCTGGTTCAGTATATAGTTTTGCAGCATCGGCTGAACTGGAACCGCGCCACCCTACTCGCTGCACTTCTATGCATTGTGCTTGCACTGGCAATTGGTTCGACTCTCCACCTGCGCCCTGGTTTACGCTTATTGCGTTTTGTGACCCTGGTTCCCGTGATTCTCGCCATCGCCGCAGTCTTGCGCCTGGATGCTCATTTCTTGGATGAACGGTTCTCAGCCCGCCCGCTCAGCGACTCGATCAGTCACATTGACAACGCATCTCTGCCAACCGCTGTCTTCAAAGTTTCCCGCGAAACTGAATATGGTTTGCATTTCTACCGTAATCAAAGCATCGCCCGCTATGAATCCGGAGAAGTTCCATCAGGAGAACACATCCTGGTTGCGCCGCACACGACCACGCTTTCACAAATCAATGACAAACTTCCCGGACGCCGCATTTCCTATCTCGGCAGCGACGAGCCGCAAGGGTTGGACTACTTCTGGGTTTCAGCGCCAGGAATGAGTATGGAGCACATGCATACGATGTAAAGCTATTGCCTCTCCGTGTTCTCAGGGTTTGCCTGCCTGTTGTTCAAGGCACTACACTCCCATTCGCGGCCTTGATTTCGTTAAGGTCTGATTTTCATCAAAAGCCCGGAGCTCCGTTGGAAATTCTCGATCTCAGGCACTTCACTTCCGCCGATCTTCATCCCTTGCTGGATGACGAAACCGAAGTGTGGTCGCAGCAGCTTTCCTGGGACTACAGCGGTTCGGCGTCGATGATTCTGCGATATATAGACGCTAAGATCCTGCCCGGGTATGCCGCGGTCGAGCGCGGACGGATCTCCGGATATTCTTTCTTTGTTTATGAAAGCAATAAAGGAGTGATTGGCGATCTCTACGTTGCCGATGGCGGCCGCAGTGAAGATACGCTGCAAGTGGAAGAGCGGCTGCTGACTCACGTAATTGAGACCTTGCAACAATCCCCCGGCATCCAGCGCATCGAGGCGCAATTGTTGCTGCACCTGAGCGGTGCGGTATCGCGGCCGTTCACGGAGCAAGGGTTTCAGCGCCATCCCCGGCTTTTTATGACATTGCCGCTTTATGGGGAGAGCTCTAAGCCGTCCAAAATGTCAGCAGAAATTGAGATTCGCCGCTGGACAGAACAGGACTACCAGACTGCTGCGGCGGTAATTACTACTGCTTATCGCGGCCATGTAGATGCGCAGATCAACGATCAATACCGCAGCCTGAGCGGCTCGCTGCGTTTTCTGAATAATATTGTCCGGTTCCCCGGCTGTGGGACGTTCGACCCGAATCATCTTTTGTTGCCATCCACAAGCCTTCCCGCAGTGTGATCGGATTGATTCTCTGCTCGAGGGTTGGCAACGACGTGGGCCACGTAACTCAGGTCTGCGTGTTGCCGGAGTATCGCCTGCACGGCATTGGAGAATCATTGCTTGCGGCCACAAAAGCAAATCTTTGTCAGAGGAAATTTTCTTTGTTGTCTCTGACGGTGACGGAAGCTAATTCGCGTGCCGTGGAGCTTTACATCCGTCTTGGGTTTGAGAAGAAGAGGGTATTCGACGCGTTCGTGTGGGAAGGGTAGTTGCTAGTGCCGTAAAATCCACATCGCCCAGCCAGCCACAATCACTCCGCCAACGAACATAGCGAAGCAATATAAACCATAGCGCACCTGCTCACGGGTACCGGAGCGCTGAGTAATGCCAAATACGACGGACGCGAATACAGAAAACAATACTGCCGCACTGAAATGTGAGAGTTCCAAAGTCATGCTTTCTTTCCAATAGCGATGTGATAGGCGTCGGCGACACTGATGAAATTCAGCAATCCGGCCACAATGATGAAGACTTTGCCATAGTCAGCCGAGACGTGGGCGCTGGCGCCATCGCCCACTCCCAGGATGCGCACGATCATATAGAGCGCTCCCGCGCCGAGATCGCCGACGAAACCCAGAATGTCGAGAATATCGCCGCCATTGGGCTTGTAGACGTGCCCGTCCATCATCACGCCCAAAAAGAACATGACAGCAATGGATACCATCAGCAACAGGCCGCGTATCCAGCGTTTTTGTATGATGTGTCCAGCGCCGGGGATCAGCCATCCTACAGCAGGTGCTACGAACGAGATGCTGTTAAGCGTGCCCGGCGCAGCCTTCTTTTTATCTTCCGATGAATTTGCCATTCAGATGATTACAAGCTCACGTTGAATTTTACCAGTAACTTCCGCTACGTTGGGCCGCACCAGCACATTAACCTCGCTACGCACCCCAAATTCAGGGAGGTAGACGCCGGGTTCGATGGAAAAGCAGGAATTGGGCAGGATACGCCGCTCGTCATGAATTTCCAGGTCGTCCATGTTGGCGCCGTTGGCGTGGATATCCGATGCAATCGAGTGGCCTGTGCGATGGATAAAATAATCGCCGTAACCCGCGTTTTTGATATGGTTCCGCGTGGCCCGGTCTACTTCCCAACCGGCGATGGCGCGGCCAGCCGCGATCGCATCAATCACAGTTTTGACACCCACATCGCGCGCGTCTCGGACAACCGAAAACACTTCCTGCATTTTTGCAGAAGGAGACTGACCGATGAAGCCCGTCCATGTGATGTCGTAATACATCGCGCCCGGCGTATTTTTCTTGCCCCATATGTCGAGCAGGACGAAATCACCATCGCGAATCGGTGAAGAAGTCTCTGCGTTCGGCCCATAGTGTGGATTGCCGCTGTTCCCATTGACCGCCACCACAGGAGGATCATCCGTAACCAAATTTTCGCGGCCAAATGCTTCTAGAATCCACTGTTGAATTTTATGTTCTGTGGTGCCGCCATTGCGGACCTGCGTGCCGATTTCCTGAAATGCCGCCGCTGTGATCGCATCAATGGAATCGCGCGCGGCAAAATGAGACTTAATCTGTTCGCCCGTCAGGGTGGATTCAAACTGTGCCACCAGGTCGCCGGAGCTAACTACGTTCTTGCCCAGGCCACGAATCAGGTCCAGCGTGCCCCCATCCACCAGCGAGATGGTAAAAACCAAATTATTGGGCGAATACTGCATGGCGATGTCGCGGTAGTTCTTCAACATCACCTTAATGTTCTCGAAAAGCTCTTGCCAGCCGGCGTATTGCAGCTTGCTGCCGGGAAGGGAATCAAGGTGCCCAGCCTCAATCCTATGGACAAGCTTGACTGGCACTCCGTCAGCAGGAATCAGGTAAAACCAGCGCCGCGTGACCATCAAGTTTTGCGGCAGACCGAGCACCCGATAAGCAATGGGATCGCGATGGTGATGATCGTAGAAAAGCCAGCCGTCAATATTGCGCTCGCGCAAAGCGGCCTGTATGGCAGAAAGATCCATGGGGGCGACTGCCTATTCTAGCAATGTTCGGCTTTGTGTGGGGACGGCCGCCTCGCCTGTCCGCCCCGAGCCAAGGAGTACCAAGGTGTTAACCCGCTCGTAAAAGCTTAAGATATTCCCCCATGCAACTCTGGTTTTCCCACGCCAGCGGAGTCAGCCTGCGCGAGCAACTGAAAACCCAGATCATCCTGGGCATCCTAAGCGGCGACCTCGCCCCAGGCCTGCGCCTCCCGAGCACGAGAGACCTCGCCCGCCGCTACCATCTTCACCCCAACACGATCAGCGCCGGCTACCGTCAACTCCAGCAAGACCGCTGGGTCGAATTCCGCCATGGCAGCGGAGTCTACGTCCGCGACACCAAACCAGAATTGCCATCCTCGTCTCTGGCCCCGGACCGGCTGATCGCAAATCTTGTAAGATCTGCCCGTGAATTGAACGTGCCGCTGTCCGCAGTGCGTGCTCGTGTGCGCCAATGGCTGGATGCACAGCCGCCCGATCATTTCTTGCTGATCGAAGCCGATGAAGAACTCAGAAAAATTCTGACCGCGGAAATCCGGCAGGCAGTCACCTTCCCTATACAAAGCTGTAGCCCGCAGGATGGACATCTCGCGGAAGCCGCAAATGGAGCCATCGCGATCGCCCTTAGCAACCATGTAAAGGCTGCGCAGCAAGCGTTGCCCGCGGGAGTCGAATTACAGCAACTAGGTGCGCGCTCCGTGCCAGCATCATTAGCAGCGTGGTTGCCGGCTCCCACCGGGACCCTGATTGCCGTTGCCTCGCACTGGCTGGAGTTCCTGAAGCTGGCCCGGACCATTCTGACCGCTGCCGGTTTTCACAAAGACAGCCTGCTTTTCCGTGATGCCCGCAAGCCAGACTGGCACCGTGGGCTGAAACAAGCCACCGTTGTCATCTGCGACACGCTTACCGCGCAAACCTTGCCTAAGGGATGCCTCCCCATCATTTTCCCGTTACTTTCAGAGGCTTCAGTAGCTAGAACTGCGGCGTTACCAGGAGTTCATTACCAAGTCCTTGTGACATTTCAGATAGTGTCATAACCCCATGGAGACGGTTGTAATTTCCAGCCTACAATGTACCTCAGTGTTCGAAAGGTGCACATGAAAAAAGTCTGGGTGGTAATGCTCTGGCTGAGTTACTGCGCTTCCCACTATTGGCGGTAGACGATGGCCAGGTTTTATATTTAGGTGGCACCATACCTGCCTTGAGCACAAACGCGCTCGGCAAGCTCGACTTCACCTCAGAGACCGCACTACAATTTGACTCTCCTAAGGGTAAGTTTGCCATTCCTTACAAAGGCATAGACGCCTATCATTCCTCGGAAGAGTTGACCCATCATTTGGGAGTTATGCCTGCCATCGCAGTGGGGCTCACTAGAACGCGCAAGCATCGCCACTACTTCCGCATCGTCTATCACAATGAAAGCAATGTTTCGCAAGTCGTCCTCTTCGAAGTGCCCAAGCATATGCCGCCCTTGCTGCAAGCGGTTTTGAAGGCGCGCGTCGAACGTGTCTGTAAATCAGAACCGAGTAACAAAAATCAGTTGCCCGGGCAGCATCCTTCCGAGTCGGGAAATTGCAAACCATTGGCCCAATTTGTGGCGGAGGGTCGGTGATATGTCCTCGACACATTATTGGCGAATATTTTATTTACTGATGATTATTCTGGCGCTGTCGTCGGGTGCTGTAGCACAGGCCGGAGATTGGGAAGCGGTTAGGGCGCTGGCTCCAGGTACACAAATTTCTATTAAGACCAGACTCCGGAACTCATGCAAGTTTGAACGTGCAACCGATACAACCTTGGTCTGTGATCCAGAGCTTCCGGGTTTCACTCACCTTACATTTAACCGCAAACGCATCCGGCAAGTACGCCTCGAACATCATGACGATACCAATACTGCTATCGGGATTGGGGTTGGCGCGGGTATCGGAGCGGCCGTTGGCGCCAGCGGCCGCGACCGTGGCGGCAGTGCTATTGTGGGAGCTGTGGGTGGCGCCCTGATTGGAGGTTTTTTCAACAGGGCATTTCCGATTACTCATCGGAGAGTCATCTATAAGCGGTAGGCTTTAATTTCAAAATTTTCGACAGAATTTTCTTCCGCGTTTTTGCAGGAAGTGTTTCACACGCAGTCCGCAACACTAAACGTGGCGGAGCCGCCTTGTTTCAACATGCGGCGAATTTCCAGGGCAAAACTTGCTGGATTTGGATTTTGGCATACATCCAAGAGTTAGTTGCCTTCAGCCGGCTTAAACGTTTTGTCGTAAATCCAGAGTGCCACCGCAGTAGCCAGTCCCACACCGGTCGTAACCCACCACATGCGTGCAGGCTGATGCATTACCTCTCCATAATGATGAAGAAGTGTCCCGCCGAACCACCCACCAATCAGCGAGCCTATTCCGATGGGAAGAAATGCAAAGCCCATGTATGTCCCCTGCTGGCCCGGTGGTGCCAGACGAGAGATGTATTCGTAGTAGCGTGGTTGTTGCGTGATTTCTCCCAGAGCTAAAACGAAAATGGAAATACCAGCACCCCAAACGGTTGGGTGAAAGGCGATAACCAACCATGCCAGCGACGTGATGAGCGTGCCGAGAATCACCGCTTGGAAAGCGGGAATTTTGCGGATGAGGTAGTTCACAGCCACAGTTCCGCAAATGACCGTGATCCCATCGGTGACCAGAATCAACTCCACGTCGGCGTTAGCGTTGATATATCCGTGAATGTAACTAGGAAGCGTGATGAACTGCTGCCAGAACACGACCCAGTACCCAGTGAACAGAATCAGAAACCACATGAAGCGACTACTACCGACGAGCACGAGCACCGCTAAAACCACCCATATCCACCAGGGGACTGTGAACGACCACAGCAGCGAGGCAATCTTTAGAAAGGCGGCAATACCTACCGCAGGTAAGACCATCCACGCTTTTCCCACCACAATACAGAAATTGCGAAGCACAGTTCCGATTGATGGCACTGGCGCGTCGTCAACTTTACGGGGTTCTTTGAAAAATGCGATGGTGACAAAAAACATGGCAAAAACGCTGATCGCTGCCACGCGATAAACATTTTCGATCCCCAGGTGCCGATGGGCCACAGAAGCTAAAAACGGACCGAGAGTACTGCCAATGTTGACCATCGTGTAATAGATCGAAAATCCAATGGTGCGCACATTTTCTTTGGAAGCCCGGGTCGTTGTACCAACTACGCTGGGCTTCACCATAGAAACGCCAAGTGCCGGAAGAAAAAGAATGATCCCAACGAATAACTCAAGCGGAAGCAGGTTGCGTACAGGTCCGAGCCAAGGATCAGCAATTGAACCGATCAAAAAATATGCGACTGAGAGAATAAGGTAGGCCAGCGAAAGAGCGCGACGGAATCCGATGCGATCGGCTACGGCTCCCCCAAAGATGGCCATGAACCATACCCAGCCTCCGAAAGAACCTGTAAGCGAAGCTGTATCCTGAGCCGAAAAATGCAGATGTTCCTGTAGATAAAGTGCAAGCGCTGAGAAAGCCCCGTAGTAAGACAATCGCTCAAAAATCTCGGTGATGTTCGCGATCCAAAAAGGACGTTCAAAGCCAGTGCGGATTTCCTGTAGTCGTTGAGAGAAGCTCAAACGTTCATTTCCTGGGAAATACGATTTTTAACCGCTGCCTGACTTCTTCACCGGATAATCCAGCAACTCGAACAACTTTGCTCCGGCTGGTCATGCCGGATGCAATGGTAACGGAGGAACGCGGAACCTTCAAAAGATTTGCGAAGACTTCGATGCAGGCGTCGTTGGCTTGCCAGATACGGGCGGCGCGGTCAACGAAAGCTTAAGTACGTCCCCCAATTCCCCGGTGATCGCATCCTGCTTCGCGCGTGGGTGCACTTTAACCGCAAAACGAGCGCCCTGCGCAGTGTCGTGGATCGGAATCATGCCGCCAGATGGAAGCGCTCCTGAAGCACGCAGGCACTCAATAGAACCATCAGGACCTGGTCAATGGCAACCTGTGCTCCTTCATCCATATTTTTCACGTTGTCCAGCATCCCGACGATTTTCTTCTGATCAAAGTAGGGGATTGCGGCCATTGTTTTGCCTCGCAGTGTGTCGTTCACGAGCGAGCTGAGCTTCTCCTTCGGGTTCAAGGTAGCCGGCGGGCTCAGGAATGGGTGCTTCTGGCGCTTGTAGACCGTATCTGTAATGACGCCACGTACTGCTTCGCGCAGCACATACTTCTCAGTCATTCCACGAATTTTCATGGACACTGGCTGCGAACGAATCACTTCCACAAGGTGGTGGTCGAGGAAGGGAACTCGGCCCTCGATGGAATGTGCCATCTCCATGCGGTCGCCCAAGACAGTCAAAATATAGTTTGGCAGCAGCGTCTTCGACCATAAATAAAGCGATTGGTTTACCGGTTCGCGCCCATTCAATTGTCCACGCACATCCAACCCGCTCAGCAATGCGTGATAGCTGTGCGACTGGCCGAACTTGTCGAGAAAATTCCCATCCAGCAAATCCAACATCTTGACCGAACGCGCCGAAAAAGTTTCGATCCACGATGGAGCAAAACCCAGCACTCGTTTGACGTTGTGGAGCGGTCTCGGTTCTCCATGCGGCAATAGCAAACCGCGCGACACAGGGTTGGCCCGCTCCAAGTCCTCAAGCAGGGAAGCTACCTGTGCCGGGTCTTGGCCCTCCTTGTTATAAAGAAGCATGTCGCGACGGAAATGCGTGTAACCGCCAAGAATTTCGTCTGACCCCTCGCCAGTGATTACGACTTTGTATCCCGCATCCCGTACCGCACGGCTGAGAAGATATTTGGCGACGCCATGCGCGTTGACGGAGAAAGTTTCCGATTGCATGATGGCATCGGCAAAGTGGTCGGCGAGATCATCCTGACGAATTGGGATGGGATAGAAATGCGCCCCAACTTTCGCCGCCATCTCGCGGGCTTCTTTTTCTTCGTCGTAGTCGGCCCGGTCGAAAGTCAATGTGAATGCGTGAATCGGCTCGGGATGGTGTTTTGCAGCTAAGCCCAATACAGCACAAGAATCAAGGCCGCCGCTGAGGTAGCAGCCCACCGGAACATCCGCGCGCAGACGGAGACGAACTGCGTCATCCAGTTTCTGGCGAAAATCCTCAACATAGTCAGCGTCGGAGCGATGTGGCGTTTGTCCTGCTGTTGGATAGTTAAAATCCCAATATTGATGCAGCTGAATGTGTTTTTCGGTAACGACGACATAGTGCCCGGGAGGGACTTGAAAAATCCCGTCAAAGAGGGTGCGCACCGGATGTCCGCCGAACTCAATAGAGTGGTAAACCGACTCAGCATCCCAACGGGCCGGCACCCCCGCAGCAAACAATGCCTTTATTTCGGAAGCGAAATAAACGGTTTCCTGATGGACGGCATAGAACAAAGGCTTAATGCCAAAGCGGTCACGTCCCGCAAACATGGTGCGATGTACTTCATCCCAAAGTACAAAAGCGAATTCCCCACGCAAGCGATGCAGACACTGTGCGCCGAAATCTTCATAAAGGTGGAGAGCAATCTCGCTGTCAGATCGAGTACGCAGACGATGACCGGACCGTTCTAATTCGTGTTGCGTGGCCTCATAATCGTAAAATTCTCCGTTGACAACGATTCGTGTCTGCTCGGTTTCGCTGGCGATGGGCTGATCTCCAGTCGTCAAGTCGATGATGCTGAGCCGAGCGTGCGCTAGCCCAACCCGCCGGTCGGGAGAAATCCAATGACGTTGCCCGTCCGGGCCGCGGTGATACAGACTCTTTGTGGCTCTTTGTAGCGTGTCAGCCGTGACCGGATCACGGCGCGAAACCATAGCGACAATTCCGCACATAAGTTGGTCTTGTTCCAGATATTAAGTTGTACGGCTAAACTTTAACAGCGATAAAGAATGGATGCGATTCTAGCCCTGAGAGGTGTAATTTCTCTCACCGAAAATCGAAGTTCCGATGCGTACACAGGTCGAGCCTTCTTCAATAGCAACTTCGAAATCATGAGACATTCCCATGGAAAGTGTGTCTACGTGAACTGAGGGAATATTGCGGGCAGCAATCGTGTCTCTCAGTTCCCGCAATTGACGGAAATACGGACGTGCATCCTCGGGATTTTCTGTAAATGGTGGCACCGTCATCAGGCCACGAAATTGCAAATTCGATAATGTTTGAGCCGCTTGAAGAAGTTGCTCTAACTCTGGAGTGTCTGAAGCGATTCCACTTTTTGCTTCTTCACCACCAACATTGATCTCGATCAATACCGGCAAATTTTTGCCTACTTGCGCTGCGGCCGTATTCAGTTTTTCAGCTAACCGTAGAGAGTCCAAAGAATCGATTGCCGTGAATATCTCAACGGCTTTCCCAGCCTTATTGGTTTGTAGATGTCCGATCATGTGCCATGAAGCATCACGCAACTCGGCGAGCGCAGCAGTCTTGCTTCCAAACTCTTGCACCTTGCTTTCGCCAAAGACTCGAGCCCCAGCGGCGTAGGCTTCTTTGATCGCTTCCGCGGAGAAGGTCTTGCTCACTGCCATGAGCGTAATTTCCTCTGGCTTGCGCTCCGAACGATGCGCGGTTGTTCTAATTCTTTCCTGTATCCGAGCGATATTTTTCGAGACAGACATAGAAAATCTTAACCACAAGAGAAATTTCCCCTGTGTTGCAAAGTGTCTTCTGTGATTAAAGATTTACCTTACATCATCGCTGTCGGCGGAGCCGGTTCACTCGGATCGCCTGCTGCCGAAATAGGGATTCGGATCATCAATGCGGCCAGTCCGACCATAACGATCATTCCGCCGACAAGATAAGAGGGATCTTTGAAGATCGTAGGGATTTCGCGATGGTACTTCAGCGCAAGCAACTTGAGTCCCGCCCAGAGCAAACCTAGCAAAGCTTCACCAGCAATGAGTCCGGAGGCCACAAGCACGCCAGCGTTTTCGACGCGTGCCTTTTGTGCCGGATTCAGACCACGCCGTTCAGCCAGCCAATCGCCCACAGAACGAAAAACGCCGCCAACAAAAATTGCGAAAGTCGTACCAAATGGCAGGTACATACCAACCGCTACCAGCATGGGACTCTTCACCTGCATCATGATCATCGCGATGCCAAACAGAACGCCGACCACTACAAGCATCCACGGCATATCCCCGCCCACGATGCCTTGTGCCAGTGTGGCCATCAAGCCCGCCTGCGGTGCAGGAAGGGCTGTTCCACCAAACCCACCCGTATCCAAGTTGGCCTGATGAAGCAGCATTAGAGGCCAGTACATGACCAAGCTGGCAACGACAACAGCAATTAATTCTGCCATTTGAATTTTCTGTGGTGTGCCGCCGAGGATGTACCCAACTTTGAAGTCTTGCAGCAATTCACCCGCGACTGAAGACGAGACGCAAACCACGGCCGCTACGCCGAGCACCACTGCAACGCCCTTTCCGCCAGAAACACCAAGTGAAACCATGAGCAGCGCCGCTATCAGCAACGTTGAAAGGGTCAGGCCGGAAACAGGGTTGTTGGATGAGCCGATGAATCCAACCAAATTTCCTGAAACTGTAGCAAAGAAAAAGCCGACAATCAGCATGACTACAGCAGCCACAACGGCTGGCCAGATCAGGCCCGAAATACGAATGTAAAGTACGCACATGGCCAAGAATGCAATGCCAATCAGACCAAGCACAGTCTTAAAGCTCATGTACTGCTCTGTGCGGCTCAGCTTGGATCGCTCATCCGCGCTTTGCCGCATGTCGGCCAGCAATTTGCTGAACCCTGAGGTCAGACTCTTACGCATCTTGAACAATGTGTATGCAGCGCCAACTAACATGCCTCCTACCGCGATTGGGCGAACGATATATCGCCAAACCGCGTCTGCCATATCTGCCCAATTGGCGGGAGTATCTGCCGGAATATATTGTTTGAGTTCAGGGCCAAGGAAATAAATCATGAGCGGTACCAGCAGACCCCAAGCCAGCACGCTCCCGGCAAACTGTATCGATGCCAGCTTTACACCGATGATGTAACCAACCCCTAAATAAGCAGGACTTACGCTCGGTGCCGCAAATACGCTTGTGCCTCCGGTAGGCACAACTTTGGTGGTGTTCAACGTCCCCAGGCGTAACTGCGTGTGACCCAGATTGCCGATGCGAAAAGGAATGTCCTGGTCGGCAGCAAATAATCCAAACTTTCCCAGGATGTATACCAAGCCTCCCACGCCGATGTTCCAAAACAAATACTTGGCCGCTTGAGCGCCTCGTTGTCCCGCTTTGTGAATTTCTGACGCGGCTACTGATTCAGGGAAAGGGAGTTCAGGGTCTTCGACCATGACTCGGCGAACAAGGGAAATAAAAAGTACGCCAAGAATGCTTCCCACCATGCAGAGCGCGGTAGTTTTCCAGTAGGCCTCGCGCCAACCAAATGAAGGCCATGCGCCTGAAATCACGAAAGCCGGAATGGTAAAAATAGCCCCCGCTGCCAAACCTTCTCCGATAGAGCCGGCAGTTCGTGCAATGTTTTCCTCGAGCAGAGAGCCTTTCCATACGCGTAATACAGCCATGCCAATGACCGCTGCCGGATATGTTGCCGCGATCGTGATGCCTGCGCGCAAGCCAAGGTAGGCATTCGCAGCTCCGAGAACCACGCACATGACTAGGCCAATCAATATCGCCCGGAGCGTAAATTCCTTCATCTCCATACTCTCGGGGACAAAGGGTTTGTGCTTTGTGTTCTCTGTGCCAGATGCCGTGGGCTGAGTACTCATTGGTGATTGGCCTCGCGTTGGATTGATAACTCAAACATAAACTCAAACCCGCGCACGTTATCACGCGCGCAACCTGCTTTACAAGTGGAGCTTCCCCGGGTCGATGGCTGGATGTCAAACCCAGCAACTTCCGCCTCTGACTGGGGTTTGATATGGTGAATACATCCCATCTGCATAGTCTGGCCCGAAAAGGAGCAAGTTTGCTATCGAGCCGCTATCAATGTCATAGATGCGGGAGCCTTAAGGCGTACCGCTCAAGACCGCGTAATTTTGCAGAAAAGTTTCTGCTGCCTATGTTTTTGCACCGTGCCGTCCGCTGTGGTGGCTGTTCCCGGCGTTTTTACAAGCCGATTTTCATGCAGGCCTGGAAACGCGATGGGCCGGGACCAGTTACTCCTGTTGTGGCCCAGCCCTTCGATGTGTTGCACCCCCCCGTTCCTGCCCCGTATACTGAAAAAAATTCGTCTGGGAGCGATGCAGGAAGCGCGGCCCGGGCGGAGGAGGTTCGTCTTCAGCAGTAGCACGGACCAAACTCGAAACCCTCGCCAGAGGACCGCAGCGCAGCCGGGAGTTGTCTCCTGGATGAACACTGTCGCTGAGAGTCTGTTCGCCACCTTATTTCCTGCTAATTGCCGTCTGTGCAGTGCCCCCCTCGTTAATATTTCCCGTCTGCCAGTCTGTGAAGAATGCCTGTCGGCAGTCCGTCCCATTGCTGGCGGGACTTGTTCTATTTGTGGGGAGCGGCTGGTAAGTCCGTATGTTTTGTCCGGGGCTGATGAGGCGAAATGCGGGATTTGCCGGCGGCTTGGTCCTCCGTATGCGAAAGCCGTGGCATATGGCAGTTATTCGGGCGGGCTGCGTGATCTGATTCATCTTTTGAAGTATGAGCAAGTGCGTCCGGCAGCCGCAGTATTGGGACGGATGTTGGCTGAAGCCATCACTACATTGGGGCCTTCATTCGGTGACGGTCCTGTGTTGATGACTTCCGTTCCGCTTTACCTAGGGAAGTTGCGGCAACGTGGTTTTAACCAGTCGGAGCTGATTGCCAAGACGGCATTAAAGCTCAATTCCCTTGGGGAAAAACTGGAAATGCATGATCGTGTGCTGGAACGCCGTCGCGACACGCAGTCGCAAATCGGGCTCACGCGCCATCAGCGGCGCGAGAACTTGCGAGGGGCGTTCGCGGTGCTTAAACCCGAGCAGGTAGTAGGGCGCGAATTTCTCCTGGTAGATGACGTATTTACGACGGGAACCACTGTTTCTGAGTGTGCCAGGGTCTTGCGCCGTGCTGGAGCATCTAAAGTATGGGTGGCAACCGTGGCGCGTACATTGAAGGCGGAAGCCAATTACGCGCAAATGGATGAGGACAAGGGAACCCCATTAGCAGTGGCCGCAGCGGGGTAAATAAAAATGTCAGCGAGCGTGAACAATCCGACAGGACATAGCCGGCATCCACTGCCGCTGCAGCCGGTGGATGTCGTGCATTCGCCCAGCGACGGACAGGCTCTGCACGCTCCGGTGCTGGTCCTGAATACTTCTTACGAGCCGATTAACGTTTGCGCTGCCCGGCGCGCGATTGTGTTGGTGCTCAAAGGAGTGGCCATGACGGAGGAAGAGAACGGGCACTTCCTGCATGCGGCCCGTTTCGCGCTTCGTGTGCCGTCTGTCATTCGTCTACTCGAATACCGCCGTATTCCACATCAGACGCGGGCGCTCTCGCGCAAGAACATCCTTCTGCGCGATCGCAACACCTGTCAGTATTGCGCCGAAGTTTTGTCGTCAAGTGATTTGACTCTTGATCACGTAATCCCGCGTTCACGCGGAGGAGCTTCCACCTGGGAGAACCTCGTAGCATGCTGCCACTCTTGCAATCGCCGCAAGAGTAATCAGTCTCCCACTGAAGCTGGGATGAAACTGATGCGCGAACCTCGCGCCTTCAACCTCCACACCAGCCGCCACATTATGCGGCTGATGGGATCGGATGATCGCTGGCGGAAGTATCTCTTCTTCTAACGCCAGTCTATTGCTTCGGTTTATCTTGCGGAGTTGACTTGTCTTCCGGATTGGTTTGTCCCTTAGGGGCATTTTCGATCTCTTTGCCCTCGTAAGTGATCGTAGATTTGGAACCGAACTTCTTATAGTTGGTGTAGCGGACCGATTCACGAAGATGCAGATCGGGTCCTGAGACAAAATGAAGAACGTCGTCCGCGAAAGAATAGGTGGGGAACCAGTATTTACCATCTATTTGCTCGCGCCAGGTTGTAAATTTCGGGAATAAATTTTCCTGGCCTTTGCCTTTCTTGTTCAGATGGATGTCCGGCACTGTTTTTCCATAATTCTTGACAATCTGGAAATCTTTATCATCCACCCAGATACGACCTTGGAAGTATCGTTTACCTTTCTCAAACTGTTTAGGCGCTATATCAAAAACGTAGCAATGCAACTCATCTTCAGTTTGCATTCCGACATAAAGCAGATTGTATTCGGGGAGTTCGTCTGTGCTGAGAGTGAAGGGTAATCGGTCCTCAATATCGGCGAAGTCTTCTTTGGTCATGTTTGTCGCCGTGGGTTGGGGAGCGAATACCACATACTTTATTTTGTTTCCCTTATCATCAAAACTGACGTCAAAAACCTGCCTATATTCACCCGTAACCGTATCGCCATCCAACACTTCTACTTTTACCGTTTGCCGGTAGCCGTATGTGTCGCGTTCTGTCTTGAACTCTTTTTCTTTATCGGTGAAACGCTTAATGATCTCCTCAGGCGTGATTCCCACAGGCTGATCTTTTAGCAGTGGGCCTTCGTCAGCTGGTGCTTGGAGGGGGCGAATTGCACAGACGGTAAGCAGTCCAATCAGCAGCAGCTTGCGAAGAGGCGCACTTCTCATAGGCCAGTAGTCTAGCGAAAATGGACAAAATGTGCAGTACCGACAAAGGAAAATTTCAACAGCTATTCATCGGACCGCAGCTTGTCCTGCGGTTTGTGATCGTCGTTCGCTTTTCCGATTTCCTTGCCCTCATACGTAATCTTGGTCTTTGACCCGAATTTCCTGTAGTCGGTGTATTTGATGACCTCGCGGATTTTTACATCTTCATTACGAAAATGCAGGGTATCTTCCGCAAAGGTATAGGTCGGGAACCAATATTGGCCGTCAATCTGTTCACGCCAGGTGGTGAACTTGGGGAAAAGATTTTCATCGCTCTTGTTGTGTATCTGCGGAACGGTTTGGCCGTAGGTTTTTACGATCTGGAAGTCATGATCATCCACCCAAATGCGGCCTTGAAAGTAACGCTGCTTTTTCTCAATCTTCTTGGGCGCGATATCAAACACGTAACAATGAAGTTCATCCTCCTGCTGCTGCCCAACGTAGAGAATGTCGTACGCATCAATTTCGTCGGAAGTGAGGACAAAAGGCAGCCGGTTTTCGATATCGTCGAAATCAGCCGAGGTCATGCCAATTCGTTGCAAGCTCGGCGCCGGCGCAAACCCGACAGTCTTTACCTTGCGCCCGCTGTCATCAAAGCTGACGTCGAACGTTTGCTCATATTTGCCGTCCACCGTATCGCCATCAACGGTTTCCACCTTGACCGACTGGCGGTATCCATATTGATCACGCGCCGCAGAAAATTCCTTCTCTTTCGCGGCAAATCGCTGAATAATTTCAGCAGGGGCGATTCCGGTTGGTTGAGCAGTGTTGAGAGGGCCTTCCTCCGCAATTGCGGAAAGTGCCAATAACCCATACACCGCAAATGCGACGAAAGAGTATTTAAGAATTGAGGCCCGATACATTGTAAAGATTCCGTGACGATAAATTGTGAGCGCAGAAGGGTCGCATCCCCGCATCCCAACCCTCTCCGCTCAGATAGGTTGAGCCACAAGGAAAGCGACCCTATCAATTGGTTAGAGTGTGTCGTTCCCCGTATGGTTGCAGCATGATAATCTCGCGTAATAGTTACCTCACTCATGTAATCCACTCGGTCATCATTCATCTCGCCAGATCAGTACCAATGCGTTGTAAGATGCTGATAACAGAATGGCTGTGAATGCACGCGCGGATGTTTCGGAAGCTTTACATACGCTCCCGCAGGAGATTGCACGAATTTCTGCACTCCCGACTGTTCGTGGAGCACTGACGTGGTTGCGCAGCCGCGAAGCCGAATTTGCCGGCTGGCAGATAGCGATGTCGCGAGTGGCAGCTCCGCCTTTTGGCGAGAATGCGCCGGGGAGAGTGGCTGCTGGAGCGTTTCCTTGAACTTGGCCTGGAAAATGTGCACCGCGACCAGGTAGGTAACATCCTCGCTTCTCATGGCGATAGCGGCAAACACTGCATCGCAGTAAGCGCACATCTTGATACGGTTTTTCCCGCAGGGACTCCTTTAAATGTAAAGCAGCAGGGCAGTCGTCTTTACGGGCCGGGTGTTTCGGACAATGGCGCGGGATTGACGGCTTTATTAGCGATTGCTTCTGCTATGCGGACGTGTGTGGTGAAGCCGTCGTTGCCCGTGCTTTTCATCGGTAACGTGGGCGAAGAGGGCGAGGGCGATTTACGCGGCATGCGGCACATCTTTTCCGCGTCCCCCTGCAAAGATTTGATCCTACACACGCTGGTTCTTGACGGCGCCGGATCCGACACAATTGTTGCAGAGGCCTTAGGCAGCCGTCGTTTTGAAGTCATCGTGCGCGGCCCGGGCGGACATTCCTGGAGCGATTTTGGCGCTCCCAACCCGATCGTAGTGCTGGCTACTGCCATCCATGAATTTGCGCAGACCAACATTCCTAACTTCACCCAAAACCACTTTTAACATTGGCGTGATTCGGGGCGGGACTTCGGTGAACTCCATTCCTGAGTCCGCCAGCATGAGAGTGGATATTCGTTCCACTTCGATGGTTGAAATGGAACGGCTGGAAGCCGCCTTGCACCTTGCGCTGGATCGTGCGGTGGAAAAAGAGACGCGTACCACCGAACAGCGCGGTCACCAGCGGCATCGCCCTTATGGGTTGAACTGCGAGGTGGTCCCCATCGGTAATCGCCCCGCGGGTGAATTGGATTCCAACGCGCGCATTTTGCAGGTCATTCGCGCGGTAGATGCGCACATCAACAACGCTGCACAAATTCAACGTGCCTCAACTGACGCCAATATTCCGTTATCGCTGGGGCGTGAAGCAATTGCTATCGGCGGCGGCGGTTCTGGTGGCGGTGCGCATACTTTACAGGAGTGGTTTGACTGTACCGGGCGTGAGTTGGGACTGAAGCGAACGCCTGACCACACTTGCCCTTGCTGGAGTCAACGAATGAAATTGAAACTGGCCGTTGCATTCTTGTTTGCCGTCCCCTGTGCCACTGGCTCAGACTGATCCAATCGGGCCAAACCTCAAGGCCTGAAGACGATTTTCATTCACGGCAACATTTATACTGGGGTATTGGTGGCACATCTTCATTTCGAGAATAGCGCCACGCGCTCCAGGCGATCGCTGTTCGCGGCGACCTGGCATTCAAGCGATTGGCAAGGATGAAGGAAATACTTTGACCTCTCAAAGGTCTGGGGACACAAAAGTGGTTGATCTGGGCAGCCATTTTGTGATGCCCGGCTTTAACGATGCTCATCTGCATTTAGCCGAAGCCGGATTTCAAAAACTCCACCGTTGACATGACGGGAGTAAAGTCGCTCACCGAATTTCGTGAGCGCCTTCGAGGCGCGGCAAGCCACATGCCGCCCCGCGGTGAATGGAGACTGGGGGCGGCGGGTGGGATGAAACCAAGTGGCCGGTCAAAACCCTACCCAGTCGCTGGGACCTCGACGAAGTGACAACCGACCATCCAGTATTTTTACAGCGCACGGATGGACACATCGCAGTTGCCAACACTCGCGCCATGCAGTTAGCAAGTGTCACACTTGCCAGCAAAGATCCAGCTGGCGGACAGATTGATCGTGACGAAACTGGTCAGCCGACAGGTATTCTTCGCGAAAGCGCTCGCGATGCCGTCACCGCTGTCATTCCATTGCCCACACATGATCAGCGCCGTGCTGCCATCGAATCCGCACTGCAAGATGTTGCTCAGTCCGGTATCACCTCGATCCAGGACAATTCTCTCTGGGACGATTTTAAGATTTACGAAGAGCTGGAGAAGGAAGGCAAACTGACTGCGCGTATCTAGCGAGTGGCTGCCTTTCAAAACTCCATTAGAAAAGCTGCGCGAACTACGCGCTGCGCACTTGCCCTCGGACAACATGCTGCACACTGGCATGCTCAAAGGTTTCATGGATGGATCGTTAGGCTCGCATACAGCTGCATTGCTGGTGCCTTACGCCGATGATCCCAAGAACACCGGCCTTCCCCAATTTGAACAATCTGAACTCAACCAGATGACT
>CAWBXL010000201.1:0-9578 GCA_963792305.1 uncultured Acidobacteriaceae bacterium
CAAGTTGGTCCGCCCCGACAACCCAGGCAAAGAAAAAGCTGATGCCCTACGAGTGCGGCATCGACCCGGTGGACAACTCCCGCGGGACGTTACACGGTGCGCTATTACATCGTCGCCATATTGTTTGTAGTCTTCGACATGGAAACCATCTTCCTATTTCCCTGGGCAGTAAAGTTTAAGTCGCTGGGCATGTTTGGACTAGTCGAGATGCTTGTATTCCTCGGCATCCTGGTAGTTGGCTACATCTGGATATGGAAAAGGGCGCACTCGAGTGGGTGTAACACAGAGTCCCGACCCAATCGGTCCAAGCGAAACCTTCACCGCCAGCCGCTGGACCAAAGGCAATTTCATTTTCCCGACAAAGATCGTCGTCAACCGCCTGCGTGTGAGCCGGGTGAAATCCCGACTGTTTGGCAGCACTGAAGAAAGTATTTCTATTCCTCAAGTGGCGACGGTAAAAATCACAACCGGAATGATGTGGTCCGACATCATCATCGATTCCTCGGGCGGAAGCGATCCCATTACGCAACCGGACACCGCAAAGCCAACGCAATACGTATTCGTGATTTAGTAGAGACGTATCAAGTGCAGGGACGCGCGAAGTAAAAATTCAGCTTGAAATCCATCTAGCTTTAACAAGCATTTCCGATGCAACATCATTCAACGAGCGATTCTCATTAGTGACGGTAAAATCCTCTAAGCCCGCACGATCCAGAATCGCATTCAATTTCGCAACACGAGCAACAAATTCAGCCTGCGACATACCTGATTCGCGCATCTTGACGCGCTGCTGCATTGTCTCGACGCTGGCGGTGAGACGGCAGATAACCGTCTCCCTGGCTGGAATGATGTCGCGGCAGAGTTCCAGTTGCGCACGATCTTCGATCGCGCGCGCCACCAGGAATCGCTGCACTCCAAGGCCAGCATAATTCTGGCAAACAGTGCGAAGGTTGGCGTACATCACGTTATCGGTTGGTGTGGCGGCGGGAAGATGGGCAAGTCCAAGCGCGTCCAAGTCGATGGCCGCATGAGGAATCCGATGCAGGGCCAGTATATCTAAGGCTTCGCCCAGAACGCTGGTCTTACCTGCGCCCATCGAGCCCGTAATAATGAGCAACGATTCCGTAGTCCCTCCCGCTCTAATTAATCATGTCATGTTACAGAATTGATGCCCAACTCGATGCCTTCCTCATGATTGACAGCCCGTCCGCAAGCTGTTAAAAGTTATCGTTCTTTTTGAGTTCGCGGCGCCGGAGGTTCTACCTTCGCAGCTATGCCAGACGAAGCCAAGTCGCCTACGTCTCCCGGTGAGCAGAAAGCCGCGCCTGCGGCTCCCGCTAAACCGGCTGGGCCAGTCCCTACTCCGCGGGAATCCCCACTCGTCTCTGATCTCCACAAACGTTACGGTTCAGGAATCAGCGAAGCCAGCACTTACCTTGGCCAAAACTACTTCGTGGTGGATTCATCCATCATTAAAGATGTCCTGACAGTTCTCCGGGACGAAAAAGCCTTCAACTACTGCGTTGATGTCACCGCTTTGCATTATCCAGAACGCGAAAAGCAGTTCGACGTGATCTGGATTCTCTACTCGTACGCCAGCAATGAGCGAATTCGGGTGAAAACCATGATTGCCGACGGCCAGCACATACCCAGCTCCATCAACATCTGGCCGACAGCCAACTGGCTGGAACGCGAAGTCTTCGACATGTTTGGTATTCACTTCGACGGGCATCCGGATTTAAAGCGCATCCTGCTGCCCGAAGGCTGGAAGGGCCATCCGCTACGCAAAGACTACGGAATCATTCAACAAGATAACGAGTGGGTACAGATCAACCTGGGGATCGAGAGCGGGCAGTAACGGGCCGGCAAGAGTGAAATGACCGACGCAACCAAATATTTATCGCACCTCGAACTCGGTGAGCCTGATAAGACCTTTTTAGATTCCAACGAACTCATCATTAATATGGGTCCGCAGCACCCTGCTACCCACGGCGTGCTGCGCGTAATCCTTAAACTGGATGGCGAAAAAGTTCTGGGCACGGAGTGCGTGATCGGATACCTCCATCGTGGAGTGGAAAAGATCGCCGAGCACCGCACCTACACCATGTTCAATCCTTACGTGGATCGCATGGACTACGTAGCAGCGGTCTCGAACGGCCTGGGATATTGCGAAGCGGTCGAGAAGCTGCTGAACATCGAAGCTCCCCCACGCGCGAATTACATCCGCGTGATTCTGACTGAATTGAACCGCATGGCCAGCCATATGCTCTGGCTGGGCACGCATGCGCTAGACATCGGCGCCATTACTCCGTTGTTCTATACCTTCCGCGACCGGGAAGAGATCCTTAAGATTTTCGAGAAATACTGCGGCGCGCGCCTGACCACGCACGCCTTCCGCATCGGCGGATGTCTGTATGAGACCTACGACGGCTTTGAAAATGACGTAAAGAAATTTGTAAAATTCGTAACTCCGAAGATCGACGAATATGAAGAGTTGCTGACAACCAACCGCATCTGGGTAGAACGCACCAAAGGCATCGGAATCATCTCCGCCAAAGATTGTATGGCCCTAGGCGTGACCGGCCCGGTCCTGCGCGCCAGCGGCGTCAAGTGGGACCTGCGCAAAGCCAAGCCATACGCCGCGTATTCAGACTTCGATTTCGAAATTCCCACCACGAGAATGGTGACACCTACGACCGGTACTTAGTTCGCATGATGGAGATGCGGCAATCCCTCCGCATCGTTCGATCAGGCGGTCGGCAAAATTCCCGAAGGCCCGATCATTGCCAAAGTCCCCAAGGTGATCAAGCCGCCAGTGGGAGAAATTTATCACTCCATTGAAGCCCCCAAAGGCGAGTTGGGATACTTCATCGTCAGCGACGGATCCACGCAGCCGTATCGCATACGCGTGCGTCCGCCATCATTCGTGAATCTGCAAGCACTAGACTTGATGGTGCGCGGCGCGCTGGTTTCCGATGTGATCGCAGTAATCGGCACCCTCGACATTGTACTCGGCGAGGTGGACCGCTAATGCCTGATTTCATCACCGGCTACCTCAGCGACAAAGTCACAGTCACCCCTGGCCAGTACGGCAGCATGTTGTGGGCGCTGATCTACATTTTTCTGATCTTCGGCGGATTGTCGGTGGCAGTCATCGCCATGAACTGGCTGGAGCGCAAAATCCTCGCGCACATGCAGGTTCGTTTAGGACCCATGCGTGTAGGCCCTCACGGCTTGCTGCAACCCATAGCCGACGCTGTGAAGTTGCTAATCAAAGAAGACATTACTCCCAGCGCGGCGGATCGCTGGGTGTTCTGGATCGCTCCACTATTTGTTGTAGTGACCGCATTCACAGTTTTCGTTGTCGTGCCGTTCGGCCCGCAGCATGCCGTCACCGACATGAACATCGGCATTCTTTTCATGTTGGGTGTCTCTTCGCTCAGCGTGCTGGGAGTTGTCATGGCCGGATGGGCCTCCAACTCGCATTACCCGCTGCTCGGAGCGCTGCGGGCCAGCGCGCAGATGGTTTCCTATGAAATCGCCATGGGATTGGCCGTGATTTCCGCGGTATTGATGACCAGCCTGGCCACCACTGACGGCAATGGCACTCTGAGCATGATCAAGATTGTTGAAGCGCAGCAGGCCCAGCAGACCTGGTTCATCTTTAAATTCTTTCCCGTTGGACTCATCGCATTCGTAATCTTTGCCATCGCCATGGTCGCGGAAACCAACCGTGTCCCCTTCGATTTGCCGGAAGCTGAAGGCGAATTAGGCGCAGGTTTCCACACCGAATACAGCGGCTTTCGCTGGTCTTTGTTCTTCCTGGCAGAGTATTCGGCGATGATTGCGGTTTCATCGATCGCCGTAACTCTGTGGCTTGGCGGATGGCTGCGCCCGTTCCCAAATGCGCTGGCAGGCGATCCCTGGGAAACCCTCTTCGCCTTGATTCCCGGCGTCTCATTCTTATTCCTGGCCGCGCTCAGCTTCAGAGCGACAGCTCGCATGTCGAACCATCCTTATTTCAAATTTCAGAAACTAGGACTGGCCGCTTTCGGGGCCCTGCTCGCACTGATCGGCGTCGTGCTCTTTGTCCCCATGGTTCGCGACAAGATTCAGGACATATTCTGGTTCACTGCCAAAGTATCGGTCTCGATGTATCTGTACATCTGGTATCGTGGCACGTTCCCGCGATACCGTTTTGACCAGCTGATGAATGTAGGCTGGAAAATCTTGCTGCCGCTGGGGATTGGCGTGCTCATGATGACTGCGGTCATCGGACTAAGGTCAGAAATCTGGCAGCAAATTTCGGTGATATTGCATTAAGTATGAATCCAATTGCCACAACATTTTTCTTTTACATGCTCTCTGGGCTGGCCGTGCTCGGTGGCATTTTGGTGATCACCCGCCGCAACGCAGTACATTCTGCATTGGCCCTGATCCTTACTCTTTTGGCAGTCGCAGGACTCTATCTGATGCTCTACGCACCATTCGTGGCTGGCGTGCAAATCATTCTCTACGCCGGCGGAATCATGGTGCTGTTCCTGTTCGTAATCATGCTGGTGAATCTGGATAAAGCCCAAAAAGAAGAACAATTCAACAAGATCTGGATCATAGGACTGATCGGCGCACTCGGTTTGGGAGCATTGTTTGTCGGGATATTTGTAAGAAGCTCGCAATCAAAAGACGATGTCTTTTACCAATTGCTGCGGCGTCCGTTGGCTACCCTTGATCAGGAGAACACGCAAGCGGTTGGCCAGATGCTTTACCAGAACTACATGTTTGCCTTCGAGATCGCGTCCTTATTGTTGCTGGTAGCGATCATCGGAGCGGTTGTAATGGCAAAAAAACGGAACTAACTGAAGAATTGATATCTATGGCCCCGATTGGCATCATCCACTACCTGATAGTAGCCGCAGCGCTCTTCATTCTGGGCGTGATCGGCGTACTGACTCGCAGAAACGTAGTCGTAGTGCTGATGTCCATCGAACTGATCCTGAATGCCGTAAACCTGAACCTGGTTGCCTTCTCCCGCATGTGGGGATTGCATGGCCAGGTGTTCTCCATTTTTGTAATCACCGACGCAGCAGCAGAGGCAGCGGTAGGTCTGGGAATTTTGATTGCATTCTTCCGGAATAAGGAAACAGTAAACGTAGATGAAGTGGATTTGATGAAGTGGTAAGTAACTGGCTAGCGACCAACGACTAGAGACCAACGACCAAAATGTTTTTTCTCGACTACATCTGGCTGATTCCGCTATTCCCGGCGTGCGGCGCCGCGATCATGTTCTTTTTTGGCCGCAAGCTGCAAAAGCAGTCGGTCAATGCAGTATGTGTCGGGGCGGTTCTCTTGACATTCGTGATGGCAGTGGGAGCATTCTGGCAGTATCCGGACTACGCCAAAGCCCACCCCGAAAAGTTGGGATTTGAAAGGCATCTTTATACTTGGCTCGGAACCGACTCTGGTGTCGCCAACTACACCACCCATGACGGAAAACCCGCAGCCTTCCAGGCGGAAGTCGCATTCCTCTTCGACCCACTCTCCGGCATCTGGCTCCTGTTCGTAACTGGCGTAGGCACGCTCATCCACATTTATTCGACGGGTTATATGGCACACGAAGGGGGCTATTACCGCTTCTTCGGATACCTAAATCTGTTCATGTTCTCCATGCTGACGCTGATCTTGGCGAACAACTACGCGCTTATGTTCGTCGGCTGGGAAGGTGTGGGTCTGTGTTCGTACTTGCTGATCGGTTTCTATTTCCAGCGCAAGTCCGCCGGAGACGCAGCCAACAAGGCGTTTATTGTTAATCGCATCGGGGATGCAGGCTTCATCCTGGGGCTGTTCACCATTGCCTGGTTGTTCGGCTCAATCCAGTTCACGCGCGTGACAGAAATGGCACGCAGCGGACATTTCGCCATCGGGGATCCTCTAATCACCATCGCCACCCTAATGCTTTTCGTCGGCGCCTGCGGAAAGTCCGCCCAGCTTCCGCTTTATGTGTGGCTGCCGGATGCTATGGAAGGCCCCACTCCGGTTTCTGCTCTGATCCATGCAGCAACCATGGTGACGGCCGGCGTGTATATGGTCGCGCGTTCGAACGCGCTGTTCGTGCTGGCTCCAACCTCGATGAAGACAGTCGCCATCGTAGGGGCCCTTACTGCGTTATTCGCTGCCTCCATCGGCTTAGTCCAAAACGACATTAAGCGCGTACTGGCATACTCCACCGTCTCGCAACTGGGCTACATGTTCCTCGCGTTGGGTGTTGGTGCATTTGCTGCCGGAGTTTTCCATGTCTTCACCCACGCATTTTTTAAAGCACTTTTGTTCCTCGGCTCCGGCTCAGTGATACACGCGATGAGCGGCGAACAGGACATGCGCAACATGGGCGACTTGAGTGGACGCATCAAGATCACCCACGCCACCATGCTCATCGCCACCTTGGCAATCGCCGGAATCTTTCCGTTTGCCGGATTCTTTTCGAAAGACGAAATTCTCTGGCAGACGTGGTCACGCGAGAACGGCGCATACCGCATGCTCTGGTACATCGGCTATGCTACCGCGCTGATGACTGCGTTCTACATGTTCCGCCTGATGTATCTCACTTTCCACGGTCGTCCGAGGATGAGCCACGATGTAGAACATCACATCCATGAATCGCCTAAGTCAATGACAGTCCCACTTATTATTCTGGCATTCTGTTCGCTTTTTGCCGGAGTTTTAGGCTGGCCGCACAGCTTGTGGGGATCGAACCGCTTCGAAAAGTTTTTGGAGCCAGTATTTGCCAAAGAAGCCCACGTGCTACGCGTTGAAGGAGAAGCTGGACAATTGGCGGCAGGGAAGCAAGAAGAAGAACACACCAGCGGTTCCGAATATCTGCTGATGATTCTTTCCCTCGGCGCAGCCGGACTAGGCTGGGGGATGGCGTGGAGATCATATCGTCACGCCGATAAAGGCTACGTCGAGCCAATTGCCGCAGCAGCCCCGCCTGTGTACGACACATTGTTGAACAAGTACTACATAGATGAGGCCTATGACTACGCCTTTACCGGACGTCGAAAAATAGGTTCTGTGCGCCTTGGCGCAATGGGATTAGGCGAAGCCTCCTCCTGGTTTGATGCTCACATCGTAGATGGACTGGTAAATGGCGCCGGCTGGACCACCCGTGCGCTTTCCACTATTTCCAAGTGGTGGGACAAGTGGATCATTGACGGTCTATGTGTGAATGGCCCGGCGATATTAGCACGGACGCTTTCCTATCCGGCGCGCGCTTTGCAGTGGGGATTAGTGCAGTGGTATGCGCTAGTGATGGTCGTTGGATTAGTCGGATTCGTTTTCTATTATGCGTGGCGCTAACTGAGAACTGCCTTTTATGCAAAATCACATTCTCTCGATAATTTTGTTCACGCCGCTGGTGGGTGCGTTCGTGCTCCTGTTAATGCCCAAGGAGAACAAAAACGCCATCCGTTGGGTCGCGAACATCTTCGCTCTGGGCGGACTGCTGATCTCGTTACCGCTGATTCCCAGATTCTGGGCAATACACACTGATGTCTCCAGCCGCTTCCACCTCGTCGAAGGCGGCATGAACAACTGGATCCCCTCGATCGGCGCTGGCTACTCCCTTGGCATTGACGGCATTTCCTTTCTGCTCATCATGCTCACTACGCTGTTGGGATGGATTTCCATCCTCTGCTCCTGGACAGCGATTGAAGACCGGGTGAAGGAATACTACGTTTGGTTCCTGATTTTGCAGACCGGCATGCTGGGCGTCTTCATGGCCCTGGATTTCTTTTTGTTCTTCGTCTTCTGGGAAGCCATGCTGGTTCCGATGTATTTGCTCATCGGTATCTGGGGAGGCCCGCGCAAGCTTTACGCCGCTATCAAATTTTTCTTATATACATTGGCTGGATCAGTGCTGATGCTGCTGGGTATTCTGTTCCTGTACTTCAATCACCACACAGTGACGGGCGTCTACACCTTCAGCATTGAGGCCCTTTATTCCACAGCGCCAAACATTCCGTTCAACTTTGCAGTGTGGCTATTCTTTGCCTTCTTCATCGGCTTTGCCATCAAGGTCCCGATGTTCCCCTTCCACACCTGGCTGCCGGATGCTCACGTAGAAGCGCCCACCGCCGGCTCGGTAATTCTGGCTGGTGTGTTGCTGAAAATGGGGACATACGGCATGATCCGTTTCGCCCTGCCGTTCTTCCCAAGTGTAGTAATGCACCCACGAGTACGTTTCTGGATGATGACCCTTTCCATCATCGGAATTATCTACGGCGCATTAGTGTCGCTCATGCAGAAGGACATGAAAAAGCTGGTGGCCTACTCCTCGGTCAGCCACTTGGGCTTCTGCACCTTGGGGATTTTCGCGCTCACCCCGCTGGGACTAAGCGGATCGGTCTTACAGCAGATCAATCACGGAATCTCTACCGGAGCCCTCTTCTTGATCGTAGGTGTCCTCTACGAACGCCGGCATACCCGCGAGATTTCTGAATATGGCGGTATCTCCAACGTCATGCCAGTCTACGCAACCGTCGCCATGATCATGTTCCTCTCATCCATGGGTCTGCCGCTGCTAAACGGCTTCATCGGAGAGTTCACCATCCTCGGTGGTACCTTCCTGGAAAAAGACATCGCCGGACATAGCGGGCTTTTCTGGACAGCATGGGCAGTACCCGGAGTGATCCTGGCCGCAGCCTATTTGCTATGGCTCTACCAGCGGGTATTCTTCGGCAAGGTCAATAACCCCAAGAATGAAAAGCTGGCCGACCTCACCCCACGAGAACTGCTGACGTTCACTCCGCTGATCGTCCTGGCCCTGTGGATTGGTCTATACCCCAAACCGTTCTTTGAGATTCTCGAACCCCCGGTGCACCAGCTTGTGGTGGATGTGCGAGGCGAAAAGTACTTTGGAACGAACGCCACAACCAATGCGTCATCTCAGCCGCAGGAAAAAGATTCCGCTGCGGCGCCTGCCACTGCCCAACTAACCACTAAGGGAGCGAAATAGTGCCGGGAGCGTCACAATATTTCACGTCAACCGATTACGTGATGATCTTGCCGATCGTCATGCTGACGTTGTTTGCGCTCGGCATCCTGCTTTTTGATTTGATGGCGCCGGAATGGAAGCGGCTCAATGCATTCGTGGCGTTCGGCGGATTATTTTTCGCGGCCACTGGAATTACAGGAATCCCATCGTTTGGCTTTTTCCGTGGTACCCAGGGAGTCTACAGCCACATGTTGAAGCGTTGCGTCTTCACGGAATACCGGTCAATCGGCGCTTTCCGGTTCAATGCTGATTGATGCCTTCACTGTCTACTTCTGGTCTTTGTTCCTTGCAGCCGCGGCAATTTCCATTCTGATCTCCATGCACTACCTCGAGGAAGAACACGAACACCATGGCGAATACTACGCGCTGATTTTGTTCGCGGTCATCGGCATGATGTGCATGGCCGCCGGTGTTGATATCGTGCTGATTTTTATCAGCCTGGAATTGATGGCCATTTCGACTTACGTGTTAGTGGGTTTCTTGCGCGGCAATCGCCGTTCGAACGAAGCCTCTCTGAAGTACCTTCTAT
>CAWBXL010000202.1:0-16202 GCA_963792305.1 uncultured Acidobacteriaceae bacterium
GAAACCGACTCCCTGCACCCGCCCGCGAACCAGAAAACGGCGGGCTTGATTGGATTTTTCGTCCGTGGTCATGCTTGTGTTGCGGCTGCGAGCCGGGCGCGACTCTCCATCATATCAACAGCAACTACACTGGCTGCGTACAGTGAGCACAGCGCCGGGCATCGATGGGAATTTCGCTCAGGCACTCCTTGCACTTTTTGCTGGTGGGATCAGCCGGCGCCGGAGCTTTGGCCATTTTCGCCATCAGTGCATTCAACGGTGTAACCACCAGAAAATAAATAGTAGCGGCAATGATCAGGAATGAAACCACAGCGTTCAGGAAGTCTCCGACTTTGAACACCCCGCCATGGATGGTGTAAACCAGCGAGGAGAAATCCGGTTTACCGCCGATGGCTGCGATTAATGGAGTGAGCAAGCCTGCTGTAAACGCAGTCACGACCCCGCCAAATGCCGCGCCTATGACTACGCCAACTGCCAGGTCCACTACGTTGCCGCGAAGGACGAACTGCTTGAATCCGCTTAGCATGGGGAAACCTCCTGGGAAGATCGGCTAACTGTAAGGCGGTTCGGGCGAAGGGTCAAGGGACGGGGCTTTGGCGATCAGTAGAACTCAGTTTTGTTGACGGTTTCCAGCATGTTATTCAACATCAGTTGGCTCGGCGCCACCAGGATAAATCCCAGTGCATATCCTCGATTGACGGTAAATATGTACGATTGAAATTCGATCATGCCAGAAGAATCCCGGCCTTTTACATCCTGGCGAAAATAGGTTTGTTTGCTGATTTGTGTCTCCTGCGGATCGCCCATCGGGGTGTAATGGGCTTTCTTGAGACGGTTAGTCAGTTTCAATACGCATTCCCTGCCAGTTGTGATTTCGCGGTGTGAGGACAGTTCCTCGGTAATGAGCTCAATACTGGCGCGGCTGCGACCGGTTGGTCCTTGTCCGGGAAAATTCCGGAATAAGGTCAGGAGGTTATAGTGCTTTTCTGCGTTCAGTGGCTTTTCATCAAGGCGGGTCGGAGCTTCTTTTTCCAGCTGTTGCACCACGTTCATGGGTTGCAGCACCCATGACGATGAAAACGGGTAGCGGAAACGGAAAAAGAAATTGGTATAGACATTGCCTTCGGTGGACGACTCAAGCGGAGTCGTGCTCTGGGCGAGGCAAACCACGGACAGAAGAAGTATGCAAGCTCTGAATGAGAACCGCAAAGAAAGAAATCTCCTCAGATTCTCATTGGCATTACGATGTAGCGGTACTTGTAGTCCTCGCTATCCCCCGGGCGTAGCTGCCCGGCGGACTGCGCATCCTTTAATTCCAGCTTCACATCGCTAGAACCGCTGGCCTTCAGGAAGTCCAGAATGTACTGGGCGTTGAAGCCGATGGTGAGCGCATCACCGTTGTATTCGATTTCCAGGGAATCTTCCGATTCACCGGTTTCCGTCGAGGAAGCTGAGAGCTTCAGCTCCCCTTTTTCGAGTTTCAGGCGGACCGCCCGTGAACGCTCGTCGGCAAACTGGGCCACGCGGGAAATGGCTGAACCGAGTTCATCTCCGCGCAAGGGGATGCTCTTGTTGTTGTCCTTGGGCAGAACAGCCTCGAAGTTAGGAAACTGTCCGGTGAGCTGGCGCGAAGTCAGCAGGCGCGGGCCTACACGGAAAAATAATGTGGAATCATCCTTGGCAAATTCCACGCTGTCAGTATCGGAGTCCAGCAATACCTTCAGCTCATCCATGGCTTTTTTAGGGATGAGCGTTTTCATTTCACCGGAGACGCCTTCGAATTTCTGCCCGGAGCGCTCCACATGAGCCAGGCGGTGGCCGTCAGTGGCCACCATGGTGATGGACTCCGGCTTCAGCACCATGAGCGCGCCATTCAGCGTATAGCGTGATTCTTCGTTGGCGATGGCGAACCCAGTGCGGGCGATCATGCCGCGCAGAACCTGCGCGGGAATTTTCACCACGCCTGCGGACGGGAATACCGGCAATGATGGAAAGTTCGAGCGCGCCATGCCGACCATCTTGGTGTTGGAGCGGCCGCAGCGAATACTGACCCAGTGGTTCTCCAGCAGCTTGATAGTGATATCAGCATCGGGCAGCAATCTTACGTAGTCGTACAGTTTGCGCGCGGGGATGGTGCAGGAGCCTTCTTTTTTTACCTTCACGTCGCAGGAGGTGCGCAGGCTCAGGTCGAGGTCCGTTGCCGTAAGCGACAGCTTGTCGCCGGAAGCTTCGAACAAATAATTGGACAGAATTGGAATTGTGGTCTTGCGCTCGACCACACCTTGTGTGGCCTGGAGTTCCCGCAGGAGTTCTGCTTTGCTGACTGTGATCTCCATAGTGGTGGTCCCTGTTGCCGGTGTAGCTAAAGCTTCTACGGCCATAAGTGCGTTACCCCCGCGCTTCGATTGAACACACCGTTATATCAAAAGAAAATCTTGGACACTAGAGAAAGGCGGAAACTTTTGGAGGAAGACTTAAAGTTGCACAGAATGTGGTGCGAACCACGGCGTCTTGTCCGTTTTCCCGAAAACCTTGAGGCTGGTGACCGCAGCCACGGGGAAGTGTGATTCCTGTCACATTCAAACTCTACTTGGCAAGATTAGGCTTGTGGCAAGCTATGGCACTACACTCCAAAGTCGCGGTCGTCCTGGCCGCAGTGCTGATTGGGGCACCGGTTGCGCCAGCGGTGGGATGTCTTCTTCATCTCCCACACGTTTCGGCCAAGGTCGTGCACTGTCAGACGCCAATTCATCTAAATGTTCGGTTGCATCGTAAATGTTGTGAGTTGAGTTCAGGGGCGCTGCTCTTCCGCTCCCACAGACTCCGGCTGGAACAGTAAGAGGGCTGATTCGGCGCCAACCGTGACGATGACACGGACGCAAGTCCCACAGCGGATAGAGACCGTGGCTCCTGTTCCCCCGTCAGGTACAGATCATCAGGCAGTCCTTTGTGTCTTTCTGATCTAAAGTCATTCTTTCTTCAGAGGCATTACGCAGCGACCTGTTGTTTCAAAAAGCTGCCACCCAACACTTTTTAATCCGGAGCCAAGGCTCCACTGGAGGAATTATGAAGACTGCACGCATACTCTCACTGGCGTTGGCCGTAGTCCTGACTCTCGTCCTTTCCGCTTCGTCTTATGCCGGCACCAAGACCTCGATCAGCAAAAAAGAAGTCAAAGCGCTGATCAAGAACGCAAAGATGTCTGCTGATCATCAGAAGATTGCGACATATTACCGGCAAGAGGCCGCGAGACTAAATCAAGAGTCGAAGGAGCATGCCGAGATGGCTGCCATCTACAAAGACAACCCGCCCAATGCTGCCCTTGAGGTAAAGCATGGGAGCGGAGTCGAGGGTGTAAGCCACTGCAACCGCTGGGCCGAGCTTGCGAAAGAAGAAGCCACGGAGGCCGATGCTCTGGCTACGCTGCACGAAAACATGGCCAAAGAAAGCGCGGCAAAGTAGGCAGCTAAACAATTCGTGAAAAAAATGTGCCGGATCAGCCAAGAACTGATCCGGCACTTTCCTTTGACATCATCACGGCTGGAAAGCCATGCCCTACCCAAAGTCTATTAGCCGCCTAACTGCTCAGTCATCTTGTTTAGCAGGCGGTTCAGGTCCTTATCGGTCTGACGCTGCTTCTCGATCTTTTCAACCGAATGCAGCACCGTGGTGTGGTGCTTGCCGCCGAACTGGCGTCCGATTTCCGGCAACGAAGCTTCGGTCATGTGCTTGGCCAGATACATAGCGATCTGCCGCGGATAAACAACCGCGCGAGCGTTGTTCTTGGCTTTGATTTCTGTCAGTCGCAGGCCGAACTGTTCGGCAACCGCTTTCTGGATGGATTCAATCGTGACGCGGCGGGCTTGCGAATCAATGAAGTTCTTCAGCACCTGCTGGGCGTAAGGCAGTGTGATTTCCGCACCGATCAAAGATGAATGCGCTACTAACCGGATCAGCGCGCCTTCCAACTCACGCACGTTGGAGCGGATGTTGGAGGCGATGTACAACGCGACATCCGTCGGCAGCGTGACTTTTTCGCTGTCTGATTTCTTTTGCAGAATCGCGACCTTCGTCTCCAAGTCCGGCGGCTGGATGTCGGCGATCAATCCCCACTCGAAGCGGCTGCGTAATCTGTCTTCAATCTCGGCGAGTTCTTTCGGCGAACGGTCGCTGGCGATCACGATCTGCTTCATGGACTCGTGCAACGCGTTGAAAGTATGGAAGAACTCTTCCTGCGTCCGCTCTTTCTGTGCCAGGAACTGAATATCGTCAATGAGCAGGACATCCACGTTACGGAACTTGTCGCGGAAGCTGGTCATCTTGTCGTAGCGCACCGAGTTGATCATTTCGTTGGTGAACTTCTCGGTGCTGATGTAGCAGATGGAGGCCTGCGGCATTTGCCGCCTGATCTGGTGCCCGATGGCCTGCATCAGGTGGGTCTTGCCCATACCGACGCCGCCGTACAGGAACAACGGGTTATAAGCTTTGGAAGGACGTTCTGCTACCGCCTGGCAGGCTGCGTGGGCGAATTGGTTGCCGCTGCCAATTACAAAAGCGTCGAAGGTATAGCGAGGATTCAGTTGCGCAGCGCCGTCCCAGTCAAAACGCGCCTGCGAAGTGGGCGCGGAGGAAGCGGCCGCCTGCATGTTCAATCCGCCATTATGGCGTACAGGAGTGGAGGCAGGATCATCGTCCGCCAGAAACTGCACATCCTGATATTCCAGCCCTAAATTGTCTAATGCTTCCTGGATCAGATCGCCGTACTTGTCGCCTACCTGGCGAAAATCATTGTTGGGGACCCGTACAAAAAGAATTCCCCCGTTGGCATGGCTGAAGCGCGTCGGTTTTAACCAGGTGTCATAGGAGTGCCGGTTAATTTTTTTCTCAAGCGCATCCAGGATGCGCAACCAGGGGTTCGGAGCTATGGTGGCAGTAGGAACGGACATAGATAAATTCAAAATGGCTGCCATGGCAGCCGGGTATCAATACGTTGTCGCTGAAAATGCAACTGCTGTTAATGAACTCGGTCTTTCGGACTCGGCGTGGGCCTCGGGGCCTTGAAGCAAAAACAATCGTGAATCAGATCGGCATACTAGCACAAAATTTTTTCGCTGGAAGAAAATTTCGAACAGAATTTTTACGTGACCGTAATGATTCATAACTCTTAAAAAAATTCTGTCAAGTGTTCAATTTATAACTGCCGCGCGAGTTGTGCAGTCGTTGCATAAATTTTCCATAAGTGCGATTTATTTTTTTCTAAATGTCAAGGGCAAAGATAAATTTGTTGAGCGAAACTCAGATGCGGGACCACCCCGGTCCAGTTTGCCGCCCTGCGCAGCCTCATTTATACTTTCTTTTCCACTCGTGACGCTGTGATGAGCGTCACAGACAGAACAGGAGTACTTATTTTTCATGCCCAAGCGCACTTTTCAGCCGAACCGGCGGCGCCGTTCGAAGACACACGGGTTTCGTACGCGTATGAAGACCAAGACGGGCCGCGCGGTCCTTTCACGTCGTCGCGCCAAAGGCCGTAAGCGGGTTGCGGTGAAACCTGGCTTCCGCGAGTAGTCCTCTTTCCCGGAAATTGGCGGGAGTTCGCACAGCCGATGTTCAATTTTGGGGTGTGAGCGGTAACGCTCGGATTGAGAGTGCCTATCTGCCCGGTCCCATTCAGGGTGAGGGGTTCCCGCGCAGTGCCCGATTGTTGCGGCACGCTGATTTTGAACAGGTTTACAAACGCGGACGCCGCCACTTCAGCGCGCACATGACAGTATTTTTCCTGGGACGCGAAGCAGGCGACGGGATGCGCGTCGGTTTCACCGTGGGCAAGGTGTTGGGCGGAGCGGTTGTCCGTAATCGCATGAAACGACGCTTGCGGGAGGCAGTCCGACTGGAAGGATTGCGGCCGGTTGCGGTAGACGTGGTGATCAATCCCAAGAAGTCTTTGCTCACAGCGGAGTTTCCTGATTTGCGCAAAGAAGTCGGCCGGGCATTTCAAGTCATCGAACAGAAGTTGTCCGAAAAACGTAGTACTTAGGGACAGCGGCAGCGGTTGTCCGAGACCCGAAACAATAGATGAATCGCTCCTTCAAAACCGCCGTGCTCTACCTGCTTCGTGGATACAAGCAGGCGATCTCTCCATGGCTCGGACCGGCATGCCGTTTTGTGCCAAGTTGCTCCGAATACGCCATGGAGGCGGTAGAAATTCACGGCGTTTTTCGCGGAGGCCTGATGGCAGCATGGCGTCTTCTGCGTTGCCATCCTTTGGTAAAGGGCGGATACGATCCGGTGATCAGACCTAAAAATTCCCAGCCGCACGAACTGTGCAGCCATTGAGCCAATAATTTGCCTGAATATAAAAATCCTCAGCAAGAACCCGGTACGGAAAAACGACTGTTCCTGGTATTTGCTCTGACCTTTCTGGTCATCATCCTCGCCCAGCCACTCCTGAAAAAATACATGCCGCAACCGCCGGCGCAACCGCAGCAGGTTGCACAACCAGTGCCAGTGATGAATCTGCCAGCCGCGCCGCCGGCTGTTGTCGCAACGACTAACGCTACGAAACAGGCAGCTAGCGAATCTGAAACAGTAATTGAGAACGAACTTTACCGTATTACTTTCACCAATCGTGGCGCGCAGGTGAAGTCGTGGGTGCTAAAGAAATTCGATGCCGATGGTGGCGGGCCGCTCGACCTTGTAAACAAGGACGCGGGAAAATTTGGGCTCCCTTTGTCTCTCTGGACTTATGATCCGGCTCTTCGCGACAAACTCAATACCGCTTTGTACGTCGCTTCTTCGCAAGGAACGAAGCAATCACCATCAGAAATCAGCTTCGAGTATGCCGATAGCGATGTTTCCGTCCGCAAAACATTCCGCTTCGACCGCAGTTATGAAGTGCATGTAGACACTGTCGTACTCAGCAAAGGCAGCGAGGTTGCAGGGTTTCCCTTATGGCCTGCGGGATTCGGTGATTCGACCCGGCCTGCATCGTATGCTTCCAGCCAGATCGAGTATCAGAACAACAGTGCCATAGAGCGGCTGGCGATCAAAAAGATCAGCGGCGGCAATACGCTTACTGGTCCCTTTAACTGGGCGGCTGTGACCGATCAGTATTTTGCCGCGGTTTTTATTCCTGAAGATGTGCAGCATGCGGTCATGGTCACACTGCACAACACGATGGACATTCCGAAAAGCCAGACGAAACCTGATCCCAAGGACACCGTACCAGTACAAATCCTCGGCGCTGCCGTGGGAAATCCAGCTGGTCCAACAAGCTTGCGCATGTATGTTGGGCCTAAATCGCTGGATGCATTGGAAAGTGTTTCGGTTCCGACGATCAGCGGGGCTGATCGGGATCTGCGCAGCCTAATTAACTTTGGCTTTTTCCATATCGTTGCCCGCCCTTTGTTCCTTTGGCTGAAGTGGACGCATGCTCATATCGTCGCCAACTGGGGCTGGGCCATTGTGGTTCAGACCCTGATCATCACTATTGCGCTACTGCCGCTGCGCATCTATCAGATGAAATCTGCACTGAAGATGCAGAAGATCCAGCCACAAATCAAGGCGATCCAGGAAAAATACAAGAAGTATGGTATGCGCGATCCCAAGAAACAGGAGATGCAGAAAGAAATCTGGGACTTGCAACAGCGCGAAGGCGTCAACATGTTCGGCGGCTGCCTGCCCATGCTGATCCAGCTACCATTTCTGTGGGCCTATTACACGATGTTGAATACATCAATCGATCTGCGGCATGCTTCATGGGGATGGATCCACGATTTATCTTCGCCTGATCCTTACTGGCTTTTACCGATCATCATGGTGGTCAGCATGTTAGTGATGCAACGCATGACCCCGACCCCCGGCGTGGACCCCGCCCAGCAAAAGATGATGATGTGGATGATGCCGATCATGATGGGGTATATATTCTTCAATCTGGCGGCCGGGTTGAATCTTTATTATGCGGAGAGCAACCTGATATCGGTGGCCCAGCAGCTGATCATGAATCGCAGCACACTGGGTAAAGAAATGCGGGAACTTGCCGCCAAACGGGCCCGGAAAAAAGATAAATAGTCAGTTAGCTCACTTACATAAGAGTTGCACTTATGGCTATTCAAGACAAAATCGCTGCCGCTCATAAGATCAATGAGTTGCTTACTTCTGTCGTCACCCACACAAGCCTGCGGGTAAAGTACCGCATCACCGTAGATCCGCCGCTCGCGGAAGACCGTGACTGGGAGAGACCGGAAATCCTGGTGGATTTCTCCGGGCCCGATTCTTCCCTGCTGTTGGCCCGTGGAGGCGAGTTGCTGCGCGCCATCGAAGTGATCGCATTTGAAACTCTGCGGCTCACCGGCGATGAGCACAGAAAATTTCCTTCGATTGCATGAACCAGCGTGCCATGCGTCTGGATGAACTGCGCAGTCCGCGCGGGTTGCAGCTGACAAAGTCCGTCAGACCAGCAGTCCTTATCAGTTTGCGCCTATGTCTTCGCGCGAACGGCGAATTGTCCACTCTGGCTTTGCGCGACAGCGCTGAACTTCGCACCGAAAGTGAAGGGGAGGGCCTGCGGAGATACGTCGTGGTCTATCCCAAGGACTATAAGTCTGCTCCCAAGCCGGCGCGCCGAACGATTTCCTGATTCGCTCTCCGCGCGAGCCGGGTCAAAGACCCGGCGCTACACTCATTCCTGTGAATCTAGATGACACTATCGTGGCTATTGCTACGCCTCCTGGCCGCGGTGGAATCGGCGTAGTCCGTCTCGCAGGGCCCGAAGCGCGCACCATTGCACTGACCATGCTTCGCCTGAAACACGAAATTGGACCAGGCCGGGCCATCTTCGGTGAACTAGTCGAAACCATCAAAGCTCAACCGACCGCATCGATGAAATCGTCGTCACATACTTTGCGAAACCTCATTCATAACAACCGACGATATCATCGAAATCTCTGCTCACGGTTCGCCCGTAGTTCTTGCACATATAGTGGAATTGGCCCTTGCCCGTGGAGCCCGTCTCGCGGAACCCGGCGAGTTCGCCTTGCGCGCCTTTCTGAATGGACGAATTGATCTGACACAAGCGGAAGCGGTACGCGATCTGATCGAATCGCAGACACTTTATCAGGCCAAAGTTGCAGCCCAACAGATGGAGCGCGCTTTCGCAACGCTTAAGCCAATAAAACAGAAATTAGTCAATCTGATTGCCACCCTTGAAGCGGGAGTTGATTTTGCGGAAGATGATGTTTCAGTTTTGCCCAACGATCAGATTCTGGCGCGCATGGCTGAAGTGCGTTTGCCTCTTGAAGAGCTGGCTCGTTCCTTTGCTTATGGAAAGATCGTTCACGAAGGATTCACGTTGGCCATTTGGCGGGCCCAATGTCGGGAGTCCAGTTTGTTCAACTGTCTGGTGGAGCGCGAGCGTGCCATCGTCACGGCCACACCTGGCACTACGCGCGATTTAGTCAGTGAGACGGTTTCTATTGAGGGAATTCCTGTCGCTTAGTGGATACTGCGGGAATTCGACACGCTCTGGATGAAGCTGAAAGCATCGGTATTCGCAAGTCATTGGAGGCGCTGGCTGACGTGATTTAGTGCTGGTTGTGCTCGATTCTTCTCTTCCTGTGACAACCGATGATCAAGAGCTGTTGGATCAGGTAAAAGAGCGGGCGGCGATTGTGGTGCAAAACAAGGTGGACATTGCCAGTTCCCGGTTCTCACTTCTCAGTTCTCAGTTGGCTACCGTGCCGACTTCCGCTACCACGGGTCGAGGAATCGCAGAACTGGGGCAAATTCTGCGTCGCGTCGCTGGAGAATCAAGCAATTTAACCGGGACAGGTTTTCTAACCAACCTGCGCACCAGGACCTGGTGAATAAATCTCTGGCCGCGCTTGAAGCGGCGCAGGTTGCCGTTGCCAATAAAATTCCCCACGAAATGCTATTGCTCGATCTTTATAATTCCTTGCGACCGTTGGACGAGATTACAGGTTCAACTACGACGGACAATATCCTTAACCTGACTTCAGCACGTTTTTGCATCGGAAAACGACCGATGTTTCAGTAGCTTGAGCGCGACAGCTTATTGAAATCCGGTTATTTTCCGATGCAAAACGTGCTGAATATCAGGTTAAGGATATCGTCCGTCGTAGTTGAACCTGTAATCTCGTCCAACGGTCGCAAGGAACTATAAAGATCGAGCAATAGCATTTCGTGGGGAATTTTATTGGCAACAGCAACCTGCGCCGCTTCAAGCGCGGCCAGAGATTTATTCACCAGGTCCTGGTGCCGCAGGTTGGTTAGAAAACCTGTCCCGGTTAAATTGCTTGAGTCTCCAGCGACGCGACGCAGAATTTCCGCCCTCAGTTCTGCGATTCCTCGACCCGTGGTAGCGGAAGTCGGCACGGTAGCCAACTGAGAACTGAGAAGTGAGAACCGGGAACTGGCAATGTCCACCTTGTTTTGCACCACAATCGCCGCCCGCTCTTTTACCTGATCCAACAGCTCTTGATCATCGGTTGTCACAGGAAGAGAAGAATCGAGCACAACCAGCACTAAATCCGCGTCAGCCAGCGCCTCCAATGACTTGCGAATACCGATGCTTTCAGCTTCATCCAGAGCGTGTCGAATTCCCGCAGTATCCACTAAGCGGACAGGAATTCCCTCAATAGAAACCGTCTCACTGACTAAATCGCGCGTAGTGCCAGGTGTGGCCGTGACGATGGCACGCTCGCGCTCCACCAGACAGTTGAACAAACTGGACTTGCCGACATTGGGCCGGCCAACAATGGCCAACATGAATCCTTCGTGAACGATCTTTCCATAAGCAAAGGAACGAGCCAGCTCTTCAAGAGGCAAACGCACTTCAGCCATGCGCGCCAGAATCTGATCGTTGGGCAAAACTGAAACATCATCTTCCGCAAAATCAACTCCCGCTTCAAGGGTGGCAATCAGATTGACTAATTTCTGTTTGATTGGCTGTAAGCGTTGCGAAAGCGCGCCTCCCATCTGCTGGGCTGCAACTTTGGCCTGATAAAGTGTCTGCGATTCGATCAGATCGCGTACCGCTTCTGCTTGTGTCAGATCAATTCGTCCATTCAGAAAGGCGCGCAAGGTGAACTCGCCGGGTTCCGCGAGACGGGCGCCACGGGCAAGGGACAACTCCACTATATGTGCAAGAACTACGGGTGAGCCGTGAGCAGAGATTTCAATAACATCGTCGGTTGTATATGAATGAGGTTTCGCAAAGTATGTGACCACGATTTCATCGATGCGGTCAGTTGAGCTTTGATTGGTGTCTATTAGTTCACCGAAGATGGACCGGCCTGGTCCAATTTCGTGTTTCAGGTGAAGCATGGTCAAAGCAATGTTTCGCGCCTCGGGCCCTGCGAGACGGACTACGCCGATTCCACCGCGGCCAGGAGGGGTCGCAATGGCGACGATGGTGTCATCAAGATTCAAGGTAATAGTGTAGCGCCGGGTCTTTGACCCGGCGCGCGCGTAGAGTGAATCAGGAAATGGTTCGGCGCGCCGGTTTGGGAGCAGACTTGTAGTCCTTGGGATAAACGACTACGTATCGCCGCAGGCCTTCCCCTTCACTTTCAGTGCGAAGATCAGCGCTGTCGCGCAAAGCTAGATGGACAATTCGCCGCTCGCGCGAAGACATAGGTGCAAAGAGATAAGGACTGCTGGTTTGGCGGACTTTGTCAGCTGCAACCCGCGCGGCACTGCGCAGTTCATCCAGACGCATGGCGCGCTGGTTCATGCAATCGAAGGAAATTTTTTCGTGCTCGTCGCCGGTGAGACGCAGTGTTTCAAACGCGATCAGTTCGATGGCGCGCAGCAACTCGCCTCCGCGGGCCAGCAGAAGGGAGGAATCCGGGCCGGAGAAATCCACCAGGATTTCCGGTCTCTCCCAGTCACGGTCTTCCGCGAGCGGCGGGTCCACGGTGATGCGGTACTTTACCCGCAGGCTTGTGTGGGTGACGACAGAAGTAAGCAACTCATTGATCTTATGAGCGGCAGCGATTTTGTCTTGAATAGCCATAAGTGCAACTCTTATGTAAGTGAGCTAACTGCTATTTATCTTTTTTTCGGGCCCGTTTCGCGGCAAGTTCCCGCATTTCTTTACCCAGTGTGCTGCGATTCATGATCAGCTGCTGGGCCACCGATATCAGGTTGCTCTCCGCATAATAAAGATTCAACCCGGCCGCCAGATTGAAGAATATATACCCCATCATGATCGGCATCATCCACATCATCATCTTTTGCTGGGCGGGGTCACGCCGGGGGTCGGGGTCATGCGTTGCATCACTAACATGCTGACCACCATGATGATCGGTAAAAGCCAGTAAGGATCAGGCGAAGATAAATCGTGGATCCATCCCCATGAAGCATGCCGCAGATCGATTGATGTATTCAACATCGTGTAATAGGCCCACAGAAATGGTAGCTGGATCAGCATGGGCAGGCAGCCGCCGAACATATTGACGCCTTCGCGCTGTTGCAAGTCCCAGATTTCTTTCTGCATCTCCTGTTTCTTGGGATCGCGCATACCATACTTCTTGTATTTTTCCTGGATCGCCTTGATTTGTGGCTGGATCTTCTGCATCTTCAGTGCAGATTTCATCTGATAGATGCGCAGCGGCAGTAGCGCAATAGTGATGATCAGGGTCTGAACCACAATGGCCCAGCCCCAGTTGGCGACGATATGAGCATGCGTCCACTTCAGCCAAAGGAACAAAGGGCGGGCAACGATATGGAAAAAGCCAAAGTTAATTAGGCTGCGCAGGTCCCGATCAGCCCCGCTGATCGTCGGAACCGAAACACTTTCCAATGCATCCAGCGATTTAGGCCCAACATACATGCGCAAGCTTGTTGGACCAGCTGGATTTCCCACGGCAGCGCCGAGGATTTGTACTGGTACGGTGTCCTTGGGATCAGGTTTCGTCTGGCTTTTCGGAATGTCCATCGTGTTGTGCAGTGTGACCATGACCGCATGCTGCACATCTTCAGGAATAAAAACCGCGGCAAAATACTGATCGGTCACAGCCGCCCAGTTAAAGGGACCAGTAAGCGTATTGCCGCCGCTGATCTTTTTGATCGCCAGCCGCTCTATGGCACTGTTGTTCTGATACTCGATCTGGCTGGAAGCATACGATGCAGGCCGGGTCGAATCACCGAATCCCGCAGGCCATAAGGGAAACCCTGCAACCTCGCTGCCTTTGCTGAGTACGACAGTGTCTACATGCACTTCATAACTGCGGTCGAAGCGGAATGTTTTGCGGACGGAAACATCGCTATCGGCATACTCGAAGCTGATTTCTGATGGTGATTGCTTCGTTCCTTGCGAAGAAGCGACGTACAAAGCGGTATTGAGTTTGTCGCGAAGAGCCGGATCATAAGTCCAGAGAGACAAAGGGAGCCCAAATTTTCCCGCGTCCTTGTTTACAAGGTCGAGCGGCCCGCCACCATCGGCATCGAATTTCTTTAGCACCCACGACTTCACCTGCGCGCCACGATTGGTGAAAGTAATACGGTAAAGTTCGTTCTCAATTACTGTTTCAGATTCGCTAGCTGCCTGTTTCGTAGCGTTAGTCGTTGCGACAACAGCCGGCGGCGCGGCTGGCAGATTCATCACTGGCACTGGTTGTGCAACCTGCTGCGGTTGCGCCGGCGGTTGCGGCATGTATTTTTTCAGGAGTGGCTGGGCGAGGATGATGACCAGAAAGGTCAGAGCAAATACCAGGAACAGTCGTTTTTCCGTACCGGGTTCTTGCTGAGGATTTTTATATTCAGGCAAATTATTGGCTCAATGGCTGCACAGTTCGTGCGGATGGGAATTTTTAGGTCTGATCACCGGATCGTATCCGCCCTTTACCAAAGGATGGCAACGCAGAAGACGCCATGCTGCCATCAGGCCTCCGCGAAAAACGCCGTGAATTTCTACCGCCTCCATGGCGTATTCGGAGCAACTTGGCACAAAACGGCATGCCGGTCCGAGCCATGGAGAGATCGCCTGCTTGTATCCACGAAGCAGGTAGAGCACGGCGGTTTTGAAGGAGCGATTCATCTATTGTTTCGGGTCTCGGACAACCGCTGCCGCTGTCCCTAAGTACTACGTTTTTCGGACAACTTCTGTTCGATGACTTGAAATGCCCGGCCGACTTCTTTGCGCAAATCAGGAAACTCCGCTGTGAGCAAAGACTTCTTGGGATTGATCACCACGTCTACCGCAACCGGCCGCAATCCTTCCAGTCGGACTGCCTCCCGCAAGCGTCGTTTCATGCGATTACGGACAACCGCTCCGCCCAACACCTTGCCCACGGTGAAACCGACGCGCATCCCGTCGCCTGCTTCGCGTCCCAGGAAAAATACTGTCATGTGCGCGCTGAAGTGGCGGCGTCCGCGTTTGTAAACCTGTTCAAAATCAGCGTGCCGCAACAATCGGGCACTGCGCGGGAACCCCTCACCCTGAATGGGACCGGGCAGATAGGCACTCTCAATCCGAGCGTTACCGCTCACACCCCAAAATTGAACATCGGCTGTGCGAACTCCCGCCAATTTCCGGGAAAGAGGACTACTCGCGGAAGCCAGGTTTCACCGCAACCCGCTTACGGCCTTTGGCGCGACGACGTGAAAGGACCGCGCGGCCCTCTTGGTCTTCATACGCGTACGAAACCCGTGTGTCTTCGAACGGCGCCGCCGGTTCGGCTGAAAAGTGCGCTTGGGCATGAAAAATAAGTACTCCTGTTCTGTCTGTGACGCTCATCACAGCGTCACGAGTGGAAAAGAAAGTATAAATGAGGCTGCGCAGGGCGGCAAACTGGACCGGGGTGGTCCCGCATCTGAGTTTCGCCTCAACAAATTTATCTTTGCCCTTGACATTTAGAAAAAAATAAATCGCACTTATGGAAAATTTATGCAACGACTGCACAACTCGCGCGGGAGTTATAAATTGAACACTTGACAGAATTTTTTTAAGAGTTATGAATCATTACGGTCACGTAAAAATTCTGTTCGAAATTTTCTTCCAGCGAAAAAATTTTGTGCTAGTATGCCGATCTGATTCACGATTGTTTTTGCTTCAAGGCCCCGAGGCCCACGCCATCCAGAAAGCCCAGTTCATTAACAGCAGTTGCATTTTCAGCGACAACGTATTGATACCCGGCTGCCATGGCAGCCATTTTGAATTTATCTATGTCCGTTCCTACTGCCACCATAGCTCCGAACCCCTGGTTGCGCATCCTGGATGCGCTTGGAGGAAAAAATTAACCGGCATTCCTCTAGCACCTGGTTAAAACCGACGCGCTTCAGCCATGCCAACGAGGAAATTGTATTATTTTTACGGGTCCCCAACAATGATTTTCGCCAGGTAGGCGACAAGTACGGCGATCTGATCCAGGAAGCATTAGACAATTTAGGGCTGGAATATCAGGACGTGCAGTTTCTGGCGGACGATGATCCTGCCTCCACTACCTGTACGGCATAATGGCGGATTGAACATGCAGGCGGCCGCTTCCTCCGCGCCCACTTCGCAGGCGCGTTTTGACTGGGACGGCGCTGCGCAACTGAATCCTCGTTATACCTTCGACGCTTTTGTAATTGGCAGCGGCAACCAATTCGCCCACGCAGCCTGCCAGGCGGTAGCAGAACGTCCTTCCAAAGCTTATAACCCGTTGTTCCTGTACGGCGGCGTCGGTATGGGCAAGACCCACCTGATGCAGGCCATCGGGCACCAGATCAGGCGGCAAATGCCGCAGGCCTCCATCTGCTACATCAGCACCGAGAAGTTCACCAACGAAATGATCAACTCGGTGCGCTACGACAAGATGACCAGCTTCCGCGACAAGTTCCGTAACGTGGATGTACTGTTCATTGACGATATTCAGTTCCTGGCACAGAAAGAACGGACGCAGGAAGAGTTCTTCCATACTTTCAACGCGTTGCACGAGTCCATGAAGCAGATCGTGATAGCCAGCGACCGTTCGCCGAAAGAACTCGCCGAGATTGAAGACAGATTACGCAGCCGCTTCGAGTGGGGATTGATAGCCGACATCCAGCCGCCAGACTTGGAGACGAAGGTCGCGATTCTGCAAAAGAAATCAGACAGCGAAAAAGTCACGCTGCCGACAGATGTCGCGTTGTACATCGCCTCCAACATCCGCTCCAACGTGCGTGAGTTGGAAGGCGCGCTGATCCGGTTAGTAGCGCAT
>CAWBXL010000203.1:0-27754 GCA_963792305.1 uncultured Acidobacteriaceae bacterium
TGTCCTTCAAGCCTTCAGTGTCGAATAGGACAAGCTTCCAGGAATCTGGCTTGCCCAAATGGGCTTGAATAGCCCAGCAACACGGATGCCGTTCCCGTGGGGTAAGAAGCATGCCATGGATTTGTTGCAATGTGCTATACCAAAAAATCGCAAAGCTTAAAAAATCGTTACAGTCGTCGTTTCTAAACCGCCACAGACGCGGCCAACCAGTTGTATTTTTTTCAAACTATTACCAATGTAACGCCATTAAAACGTTCACGAAGGTCTTCAAGTACGTTCGAGACAATAGCCGTGTACTCGTCGTCTTCTCTGCGGACGCTTGAATTGCATCGAGCGCATTGCTGCGCTTTTCCAACTCCAAATTTTCCAAGCTGTCATTCACATTCTCGTAGAGAAGAACGAGTATTATCGAGCCAATTTCCAATGCGGATTTTCAATCCCTCTATATTTTTATGGTTCTGTTGCCGTTCATGCCGTTCAAGTATTCATCCTCAATAAATGGGCTTGCTGGATCGCCCATAAGGGTCTTCGTCATCCGTTCCCTCGGTCTCATAGTCGCCTAAAAGATATTTAAGCCTAAACCGCATATCAGACTGTTCAAGAAAATCCTTTGCGGTGCGCTGCACGTCGTCCGTAGTGGCTCGGACAATAGCGGAGGAAAACTGATTCTTCAATTTCGAAGCGTGTTTCAGGTTCTGAAAGAAAAGTCACTGCAGCTTCATATTTACCGGAGCGAAAAATAGATTCGACGGGGAATGTGCTAGTACGAGTAGCAAATCAGGAGGAAATGCATCAACTCTGGGTCGGAGTTTATAAGTTGACGAGTCGTGGTCTTGCCTCCGCCCGGCGCTCCAATAAGTACGAATTGTGCGAATAACCCTCCTCCTTCTTTGGCAATGGACAGCATCTTCTCGTAATACTTTTGCATTTTTTGATGCAGGCTCAAGTTCGGCATAAAAAATCTCCAGCACACGCGGGTCGTATCCTTTTCGCACCGCTTCCGAACGGGCTCCTACTGCCCAAAGCGATTCATCACGAAGGATTTCATTTAGCTGTGCAACAAGCTTTTCAGCTAAATCTCGATCAGGTGTACCAAGTCCCTTACGCATTTTCTTACCCGGTCGATTGCTGGAGTCATTACGTAAAGGTAACGAAATTTCCACTCCAGAGATTGCCTTCCCGGGTTCTCACGAACTGAGGCTGTGAATATGCTGACCATACTGCTCCTTTCGTTTGATGTTCCAAGATGTTCCAACTTTAGCTTACTTGCTAAAGCGAGTGAATGATTATTTGGAACATCCAGGAACATGCGAAGACTGTGGCGCTCTAGAATCCCCCCTCCAACCCCTCTAGTACTTTTTAACTATGGCCTAACCCCTTGTCTCCGGCTAACTTTACCGTGCTTTACGGGACGGCTTTCATGGCACGGTTTGGGGAAGTAAACGAGAGCATCTGCGGTGGCCACGGCTTGGCTTAGTCCAAGCGGTGGCGGTGCCGGCTTCGGCACGGCAGTTTGAATCTCTTCTCCAGCAGATTGAAGATGCCTCGCGCGAAGCGAAGACGTTGACAACCGGCAGAAGCCACGCCGATCTCACCACCAGTCTCGAAGCAAACTCCTGGTCTCTGGCGCAGTGCCTGGATCATCTAGCGCAAACTACCAATGTTTTCCTGCCGGTAATTGCCGAGGCCATTGGACGTGCTCCGCGGCTCGGTAGCAACCGGCGACTGCGGACTGGCGCTTTGACGCAGATGCTTATCCGCAACCTCGAACCACCTTACCGGCTGCGCTTCAAAGCTCTCAAAGCAATTGTTCCCCAGCATCACGATTTCGAATCTGCACAAAACGCATTTGAGGAATCGCAACTCCGCCTGGTGGAAACCATCCAATCGGCCGTCGGTTTGGCGCTGGATGAGGTACGCATCGAATCGCCTGTCTATGCTCGTGTCAGCTACAACGTTTATGGAGCGCTACGGATCCTTGCGGCACATCAACGTCGCCATCTGTGGCAGATTGAGCAAATCCTGAAAGCGCTCGACAAAACTCAACGCGAAAGCGCATCTCAATCCAACTAGCTCCCATGCACCATGTCTGTTCCGGCTCCAGACACGCGCTGTGATGTAACCGTCATTGGCGGTGGGCTGGCTGGGAAAGCTGCGGCTCTTCATTTAGCCAAAGCTGGACTGAAAGTTGTCTGCATTGAACCACCGCGTCCTGTCCGGCCGCCCGTTGGCGAGTCCTTGGATTGGTCGGCGCCAGAGCTTTTCAGGCGTCTTGGACTTGATCCCGACAGCCTGCTTGCCTCTCATATCGCCACCTGGAAAAAGCACGTCACGCTAAAAATGCGTGATGGTTGCAGCGTGCATTACGTGCCCTCGGAGTGGCTGGGCGGTGCACCTTTTCATGTGAATCTCGCAACGTTGCATGTCGAGCGGAACCAACTGGATGATGAAATTCTTAAAATGGTGCGCGATGCCGGCGTGTCATTTGTGCATGAACGTGCGGTGGATGTGGAAACGAGTGGCGACAGAGTTAACTCAGTACAAACTGAAAGCGGGACACGTATTGTTTCGCCCTGGTTTATTGATGCATCGGGCATAGGAGCTTCAACCATTGCGCGCAAGTTCGAGCTGCCTGCAATCCAATATGGGCCTACCAAGGTTGGGATGTGGTCATATTTCAAGATTTCGCAACCGGTGGAAGGCACAACTCTCTACATGGATCCATCGCCCACAGAATATTTGGAATGGATTTGGGAGATTCCCGTCAGTCCCGACACGGTGAGTGTAGGATACATCGCGCCCGGCGCGGTCGATCAAAACCAAGCGGGATGTGGAAGGCTCCACCGAGAATGTGTTCCGTCAACAGCTCATGAAATTTCCTCGCTTTCAGGAACTCCTTCAACAGCAAAGCCTCGGAGACGTGAATGTAACTTCGTTTCGCTGCCGGGTTTATCCGCAGTCGACGGGACCAAATTGGTTGTTGGCAGGGCGAGGCCGCATCGCTGGTGGATCCTATGACTTCCAATGGAGTCACCGCCGCACTACGGCATGCGACTGAAGCGGCGGCAATGATCGCGAAATCGACAGGCAAAAAAGAACTGCCATGGCTGGCAAGAAAGTTGTACAGCAGCCGCATTCTTCAGACGGCGAGATTTTTCAACGAAGGAATTGAAAAAATTGTTTATGAGCCAGTGGTGAGAAATCGTATCGGCCTGGGAACAGCGGGCACCGCTTACACCAGTCCGGCATGGAGCATGAACGTCGTATATGCGCGACTCAGCCCGCCGGGTTTATTTTCTACATTGATTTTGAACACGCTGCTGCGATTTTTCTACGTCAGCGCTTCGCTCTACTATCGTTATTGTTCGTGGCGGAAGACTTCTGTTGCAAAGCAGGAGTGCAGCCTAGGGTGACGACAGCACAACTTATTTTTTCCCTCGCGGTCATTCTGCTGGCAACGCGGGTCTTTGGCTGGCTTGCGCAACGCATCCGCCAACCGCAAGTCGTCGGAGAAATGATTGCCGGGATCGTGCTCGGGCCTTCGTTATTTGCGCGTTTTTTCCCCAGCTCTTTCGCGTATGTATTTCCAGCGTCGGTATTGCCTGCGCTCAGTGTTCTAAGTCAGCTCGGACTTCTGCTCTTCATGTTCGCGGTTGGCCTTGAAGTTGACCTCGAGCGCATCCTCAAACAAAAGTCCACAGTCGTCCTGATCAGTAATGTCAGTATCGTTCTGCCGCTGCTTTTAGGAGTTGGCGTGGCTACGATGCTCTATTCGCAATTCGCCGGCGAGCAGACGTCATTTATTACGTTCGCATTGTTCATGGGCACGGCAATGAGTGTCACAGCTTTTCCGGTGCTGGCGCGAATCTTGAAAGAGTTAAATATGCTGGGGACCGAGTTGGGGACCATGTCGATCTCTTGCGCAGCAATTGACGATCTCAGCGCATGGTTGCTGCTGGCGGTCCTGACTGCCGTGGTGAAATCTTCTCAAAGCTGGCATCAATTCGCCTTGACTGCTCTGTACCTGGTGATTTTCATTTTCATCATGCTAGTTCCTGTTAGTCGCTTGGCTGGCTTTTTGGAATGCAGGCGTCAGAAAAATGAAGCGGGAATGGGAGCAGTTTCCTTGCTAATCCTGTTCATGCTCGCCGCCAGCTGGACGACTGAGCAATTAGGAGCACACGCGTTATTCGGGGCATTCATGGCAGGACTCGTCATCCCTAAAAATGGAGACTTCACTGCCAAAGTTGTTGACCGAATTGAATCCGTAAGTCTGGCGGTATTGTTGCCGCTGTTCTTTGCCCTGACTGGCCTGCGGACGCGCATTGATTTACTCACAGACAAAAGCGTGTGGGGATATGCACTTGTCATCATTGCAGCTGCCGTGGCCGGAAAACTCGCAGGGGCCGCTTTAACTGCCAGAGCCATGGGAATGGGGTGGAAGAACTCTTTTGGCTTAGGTGTGCTTATGAATACCCGGGGGCTGGTGGAATTAGTGATCCTCAACGCTGGGCTCGATCTCGGAATTCTGTCACCGACGCTTTTTACGATGCTCGTTCTAATGGCGCTGGCTACTACTTTTATGACGAGCCCGATTTTGGGCGTTATGAAATTCCCACATGACGCGTAGATTTTCAACTAAATCAATGGCGGCGGTAGTGTCTGTATGAAACGACGCTGCTATGCAGTGTATTCACAAGCTTTGGTGGGCTTCATTTCGTACTGTGCGGGCCGTTCAGGAATACAACAGAAATTTAAGAGGCGATTCGTTGCGAATCGCCTCTTGATAACTATTCTTGATAACTAATTAGAGTGGCTTAACGTTCTCTGCCTGCAAGCCCTTCGGCCCTTTGGTCACATCAAATTCCACGGTCTGGCCTTCCTGAAGGCTCTTAAAACCGCCGGCTTGGATGGCTGAGAAATGCACGAAAACATCTTCACCTGACTGGCGGCTGATGAAGCCGTAGCCCTTGGCATCGTTGAACCACTTTACTGTTCCTTGTTCCATATGAGTATCTGTTCCTTAATTTTGTGTATTTACGCTGGAAGATTCGGAGGAAACTGCGCAGGTTGCTGGCTGTTGAGGCGAGAACTGCTTACGACCGATTCAGTCTAACGTACAGCCGCGATGCTACGCTCGCCGCCAGACATTAGCAAGCAAATCAGCAAAAACCCGCAAGTCATTTGTTTGCAGTATGTGGGCTTGTTCCAGCCCACTAAGATGGTACAAATCAGCCTATTTATTAGGGATTCACGCAAACAGGGAGTAATATAGAGATGTCAGTTAAGAGTGGGCTTTCACCAATCCACCCATATAGTTCAGCCATCCCAGGACTCCGCTGGCAGTTGAGGGGACGATCCTCAAGTCTGACCTTAGTTAAGTAGCCTGATCGCGATCTTGCGAAGACTCAGAACGACGCTTTCTCCACGAAAGCAGCAACATTACGAAGCACAGTAGCTTTAAAAGAGGAAAATGACCACTATTAAATTTGTAGTAAAGGTAAACCGTACCGGCACTCAGGCTCCTACCTACGTACTCAGCACGGACCGTGCGCCGATCCAAATGACTACCAACCGCAAACTTGCTCTGGTTATGGGGAAATTCGCTGCCGAAGACGCAATGAAAGCCATCCAAAATTCCCGTTCTAACCCAGAGTTGGTGATGGTCAAGGTCAACGCCTAGCAGTACGGATTTTGCAGTTGATAATTACGCACTCCGCAGCGTTAGCAGCGTGATCTCGGGCAACACTCCAATACGTACGGGGACTCCGAAAGTCCCCAAGCCTCGATTCACGTACAACGCGGCCTTCTTGCCATTTCCATTTTCTCTGGAACCATTGTCGCCCATTGGCAAATGATAGAGACCGGCCACAAAGTCGGTGATCAACCGCGCCGGACTGAACGAGTGATCGACGATTTCAACTTTCACCTGGCCTCCGTGCGTGTGTCCGGCCAGACTGAGTTCAATTCCCATCTCTGCCGCGCGATGAAAAGAATTGGGATTATGCGAGAGCAGAATGTTCGGATGCTCGCGGCTAATCAGAGGCTCGACACCTTGCAGCATGGGTCCGGCGGGGCCGCGGGTCATGTGGTCGCGCTGATAATCCACTCCGATCAGGTTTAGTTTTTTCCCGCGCCAATCCAGTTCGACGTTTTCCTGCCGCAGCAACTTCATGCCGTGCTGTTGGAACAGTTGCTGGGCCGCGCCTTCGGCATTGGCATAGATTTCGTGATTGCCATTGCATCCCCATGTGCCGAGCGGGGCACGAAGTTTGCTCAACTCAACAACGCAATCTCCCAGGGGGTCAAATTCGTTGCTGACGAAATCTCCCGTAACGACTGCCAGATCAGGCTTCAGATCATTGGCCATGTTCACAGCACGCCGCACCTCTTCACGCGGCATGAAGTCGCCGATGTGGATGTCGCTCAACTGTGCGATCTTGAAGCCATCTAATTCTTTCGGCAGGTTGGCGATGGGGACTTCCACCCGCTCCACGCGATACTTCAAACGGCCGGAGACGAATCCATAAACCGCAGCAATGATAGGAAGACTGCCGGCAACATAACTGGCGTAACGAAAAAAGTTGCGGCGCGATTCATTCACCGGCGCCGATGCGCCTGATGCAATCAAGCCATAGATCCAGCCCACGCCGTGGATCAGCTGAACCGCCAGAAATGCAAAGATAGACGCCACCAACCAGATACGAGCTGCGCCGATGATCCACTTACCGCCTCCAACTTTGTCGAGAACGTGTCCGAGGAGGGGATCGAAAAACGCCAGCACGAAAACAATCAGCGCAACTACCCAGCTGATTTGCAGAGCGCTACGCAGCCCCGGGCTTGTGATTTCAGCAATCCAGTTCCACGCGCCCATAAACCAAAAGCGCTGTGTCAAGAAAAGTAAAGCTATGAAGGTGAGAAAGATGGCAATCCGCAAAACGATCATAAACTTCAAAAAGTAAGCCTCTTCATCTTAGATGTGGCCCGGGAATGAATTGATACTGAGAATTGGCTAGCCACCCCGCCAGTCAGGCAAACACCGCTCAAATAAAGGCTAATTGACTGATAAGATTGATGTAGTAGTTGAGCCATGCCAGCCTTCACCGAACAATTCGATGTGGTTGTAGTCGGCGCCGGACACGCCGGGTGCGAAGCCGCTATGGCCGCCGCGCGCATGGGTTTGAAGACCGCTCTTTATACCTTGAATGTTGATCTGATCGCGCAGATGTCGTGCAACCCGGCGGTGGGAGGCATTGCCAAGGGACACCTGGTACGTGAGGTAGATGCGCTTGGCGGCATCATGGGTGAGATCACAGACGCTGTCGGCATCCAGTTCCGTCTGCTTAATACTTCACGCGGACCAGCAGTGTGGTCTCCACGGGCGCAGTGCGACAAGCAAGCCTATCGGCTGAAGATGAAGGAAGTACTGGAGTCGCAGCCGAATCTAAAGATCAAGCAGGCGGAAGTTGCGGATTTAATAACGGAGCCGTTAGTCGATGGTCGTTCGTCGTTGGCCAAACCAGAAACTTCGGAAGATCTGTCTAACGACCAACGACCAACGACTAATGACCGCTTGATCGTTCGCGGTATTAAATTCCGCGACGGACGTACGGTCGGCGCATACGCGGTCATTATTACTACTGGCACATTCCTCAACGGTCTGATTCATTGCGGCGAGCAACAATATCCAGCCGGCCGTTCGGGAGAACCTAATGCGGTTCTCCTTGGAGAAACCCTAAAGAAATTGGGCCTGCGTGGATGCCGCCTTAAAACCGGAACTCCTCCACGACTCGATGGCCGCACCATCGACTGGTCACGTTTTCAGGAGCAGCCAGGAGATGTCGATCCAACTCCGTTCAGCTTCCGCACCAAGCGCGTGGCGCATCATGACTCGCAGGTGCCCTGCTACATCGCGTTCACCACTGAGGAAACACATCGCATCATTCGCGAGAACGTCCATCGTTCTCCCATGTACAGCGGGCAGATTCAATCCATCGGTCCGCGCTATTGCCCTTCGATTGAAGACAAGATCGTAAAGTTTCCCGATAAGACGAAGCACCAACTTTTCCTCGAACCGGAAGGGCTCAACACTCATGAAATCTATGTCAATGGCATGAGCACTTCTCTGCCGATGGAAGTGCAGCTCGAGATATTGAAGTCCATCCCCGGACTCGAGAATGCGGAGATGCTGCGTCCCGGCTATGCCATTGAGTACGACTCGATTGACCCACCGAACTCGAGCGCACGCTCGAAACAAAGAAGATTGCCGGATCTGTTTCTCGCCGGACAGATCAACGGGACTAGCGGATACGAGGAAGCGGCCTGCCAGGGACTCATGGCAGGAATCAACGCTGCGTTGAAAGTGAAACAGGAAGCGCCGCTGATCCTGGACCGCACCGAAGCCTACACGGCAATTCTGATTGATGACCTGATTTCCAAAGGCACAAACGAGCCTTACCGAATGTTCACCTCGCGGGCCGAGTTCCGCCTGCATCTGCGAATAGACAATGCAGACCGGCGGCTTACTCCGCATGGTCGCCGTGTCGGACTGATTTCCGATGCTGCATGGGCCGACTTTCAGGCCAAGCAACAACGTCACGAAACCATGACACAGTTGCTGGCAAAGACCAGGTTTACGGCTGCAATGGCAGAAAAAATCGCGGATGTTGAGCTTGCCCCGCTGCTCGGCCAGCCATTTGCTCAAATGCTGAAACGTCCAGAAATTACGATTGAGCGATTGGTACCGGCACTGCGCGACCTGTCGCCAGAATTTTTCGGGGAAGAAATCAGCGGATTGTCCGCCAGCCTTCCCGTGCAAGTCCGCAATGAGCTTAAATCCATCGAAACTGAGATCAAGTACGAAGGCTACCTGCGGCAGCAGGATAAAGCGATTGAACGCCTGAAAAAATCCGAGCAGCGACACATCCCCGACTGGTTTGATTATCGCGCCGTAAGTGGACTTTCCCGTGAAATGCAGGAAAAGCTCAGCAAAGTGAAGCCTCGTACCATTGGTCAAGCATCCAGAATTCCCGGAGTCACTCCCGCAGCTGTCTCACTCGTGAATGTCTTTATCGAAATTCAGGCCAAGCGGCACTCCTCACCGCCAGATCCAGTGCTCGCCTGACGCTAGTTACTAAAAAATTATTGTTTTCCACAAGACAGACCGCATCTTCACTCTTCCGCATTTGCTTCACTCACGATATTGTTACTGCCAGTTAAAAACAGCAGTCATGCATTCTCATCCCGTTTCAAACAAAACTGCGGTTTGCCGTCCTCTAATGCCGGGGAGACTTGTACATGGAGTGTTTTGTCTGCATTCATTGTCATTTTTATCAGCCGCCACGCGAAAATCCATGGTTGGAGGCGGTCGAAGTCCAGGACTCCGCCAAGCCATACCACGACTGGAATGAACGTATTACCGCCGAGTGCTACCGGCCGAATGGCGCCTCGCGGATTTTGGATGACAAGGGACAGATCGCGCAGATCGTAAATAATTACGCGCGGATTAGCTTCAATTTTGGCCCTACCTTGCTTTCCTGGCTCGAGGAGCACGCCCCTCAGACCTACGAGCAAATCCTGAAAGCCGACCGCGAGAGTCAGCGAAGGTTCTCCGGACACGGCTCCGCAATGGCCCAAGCTTACAACCACATCATTCTTCCCCTGGCGAACTCTCGCGACAAGCGCACGCAGATTGCCTGGGGAATGCAGGACTTTCAGCATCGCTTTGGGCGTGATCCCGAGGGGATGTGGCTACCTGAAACTGCCGCCGATGTGGACACCCTCGAAGCTCTGAGTTCAGACGGAATCAAGTTCACGATTCTTTCCCCGTACCAGGCAGGCAAGCTGCGCAATGATGCCAAATCGCCCTGGATTAACCTTCACGGACAAGGCATCGACTCGAAGCGCCCTTATTTATGTCATCTGCCTTCAGGACGCAGCATCGGCATCTTTTTCTATGACGGCGTAGTTGCTCGTGCGGTGGCATTCGACAAATTGCTTTTTGATGGTTCAAATCTTGCGCGGCGTTTGACTGGTAGGTTCGATCATCAGGGGGATTCGGTCCAGCTGGTCCACATCGCTACCGATGGCGAAACTTACGGCCATCACCATGCGCATGGTGACATGGCGTTGGCATACGCTCTGGATTACATCGAGCGGAACAAATTGGCGCGGATCACTAACTATGGAGAATACTTCGCGGCGCATCCGCCGAGGCATGAAGTTGAGATTTTGGAAAAAACTGCCTGGAGTTGTGCACATGGTGTAGAGCGCTGGCAGAGCAACTGCGGATGTAACTCTAACGCCAATGGTTCCTGGAATCAGGAGTGGCGGCGTCCGCTGAGAGAGGCTTTGGACTGGTTACGGGATGACTTGGCCGGACGGTACGAATTCGATGCGAAAAGATTTTTGCGGGACCCTTGGGCAGCACGTGATGAATACATCAAAGCCGTCGTGGATCGATCTCAGGACAGTGTCAACAATTTTTTGAAAGAGCATGTACTGCGCAGGTTATCTGACGAAGAAGAAATGCGCACACTGCGGCTGCTGGAAATGCAGCGCCACCTCATGCTCATGTACACCAGTTGCGGATGGTTCTTCGATGAACCCAGTGGTCCGGAAACAGTACAAGTGCTGCAATACGCAGGCCGGGCAGCTCAATTAAGCGAACAGCTGTTCGGTGGCAATCACGAAGAACAATTCCTGCGTCGCCTGGAAAAGATGCAGAGCAATATCCCTGAATTTGGCAATGGACGGAAGATTTACGAACGCTTCGTCCGTCCTGCCATGCTGGACTTGTTCGGGGCTGCGGCACACTACATCATTAGTTCCCTTTTCGACGGCTACCTGAAGCGCGAGTCCATGTATTGCTACGCCGCGGACCTGCACGATGGACAGGTATTTGCCGAAGGTAAAAAGAAACTGGCCATCGGCCGCGCCGGTATCACCTCACGCATTACGCACGCGAAGTTGGACTTTAATTTCGCAGTGCTTTATTCCGGAGATCATCAGCTGATGGCGGGTATAGGTCCGGACATCCAGGACCAGCCGTTTCAATCCTTCACCGAACAAACCAGCACCGCGTTTGCGCAAGGCGATCTGACACAATGTTCGAGTACGATCGAGAATTATTTCGGCAAGCGGAATTACTCCCTCAAGTCTTTGTTCCATGATGAGCGGCAGCGGATCATTACCCAGTTGGTGGATTCGTCGCTGGCCGACATTGATGAGCTTTACCGCAAGGTACACGGACAATTTTCTCCACAAATGAATTTGCTGAATGAAGTGAATATGCCTTTGCCGGCAATTTTGCAGGCGCTTGGACAATTCGTGATGGTGAGTGCAATCCGCCGTTGCCTCGCGGACGAACGGCCTGACTTCGACCAGATCCGAAAGCTGCTCGATACCGCCAAGCGCGACGGGGTGGAACTCAAGGATTCGTCCCTCAGCCCGGCGCTGCACCAGCGACTGAATGCCTTGCTGCACCGCTGGCACCGCAAGCCAGCCGATCTTGCTATCTTGCAGGCACTCGAGTCATTGGTGCAATTGGCGCAAGTTCCTCCTTTTGATGTTGACCTTTGGGAGGCGCAGAATCAGTACTACGAATTACTCCAGACCATCTCAGCCAGCAGCCATCTTTATGTGGACCGTGCCTGGCTCGGGCATTTCCATAAACTCGGAGATGAACTGGGAGTCGCGCCATCGCAGTCTTTCGGGGCGATCATGGCCTACTCAGTCAAAGAAGGGGCTGGATTCTCGCAAAAAAACATCGATCCATCGCGAACAGTCATACGCGAGGGCCGTCTCCCTCGTAATAGCCAGGAACCTCAGTTACCCGTATAAAACCTGCCTTTTAGGGCAGCAAGTTTCTGAATCCAAGCCCCCAGCCCGCCATCTAACTCGAAAAGCCACCCTTCTTACGGCTATCATTCATTTATGCGTCTTCTGCTCCGTTACTCCAAACAATACTGGCAGGTTGTGCTGGCGGCATTGGTCTTGTCAGCTATCAGCCAGATTTGCTCCATGCTCGATCCGCTGATCTTCCGCCACGTGATCGATGACTACGCGACTAAGTACGACAAGTACACGCAGGCGCAGTTCATCCACGGCGCAGGCCTGCTCTTGTTGGCAATCGTCGGGATCGTATTCATCGCGCGTGTAGCCAAGAATTTCCAGGACTATTTCACCAACGTCATCGTGCAGAAGGTCGGCGCGCAGATGTACTCCGACGGGGTGAAGCACTCGCTGGATTTGCCGTATCAAGTCTTCGAAGACCAGCGCAGCGGAGAGACTTTAGGCAAGCTGCAAAAAGTCCGCCAGGACGTTGAGAAGTTTGTGACTCTCACCATTAGCGTTGTTTTCACGACCTTGATTGGTGTGGTGTTTGTGATGGTTTACGCCATCAAGGTTCACTGGATCATCGCCCCGGTATTTTTTCTTACTGTCCCAATCCTTGGAATTATCAGCTTCGTACTGAGCCGCCGTATCAAGAAGATCCAAAAAACTATTGTGGCTGAGACCACCGCGCTGGCCGGTTCCACAACCGAATCACTGCGCAATATTGAACTGGTGAAAAGCCTGGGGTTGGCGCATCAGGAAGTCGAGCGACTGAACGGAATTACCGGCAAGATCCTCAATCTCGAACTCAAAAAGGTGAAATATCTGCGCAGCCTGAGTTTCATTCAGGGAACTATAGTCAATGCCCTGCGCACCAGCATTCTATTCATCATGCTGTTTCTGATTTTCCGTAAAGAGATCACGGTAGGTCAGTTTTTTGCCCTGATGTTTTATTCCTTCTTCATTTTTACCCCGCTCCAGGAGTTGGGGAACATCATCAATACGTATCGTGAAACTGAAGTTTCTCTCCTCAATTTCCAGCAAATTCTGGACACGCCCCGCGATCCAAAACCAGTGGATCCTGTACCGATAAAAGATCTGATGGCCCTGCAATTCGAGGATGTCAGCTTCAAGCACCAGAGCGCCGACGTGCTCGCACTGAACAAAATCAATTTCAGCGCAGCCCGTGGGGACACGATTGCGTTCGTGGGCCCCTCCGGCGCCGGCAAAAGTACGCTGGTGAAATTACTGGTCGGCCTCTACACGCCAAAGTCGGGAACGATTCTTTACAACGGCATTCCAGTCAACCGTGTGGACCTGAATGAACTGCGCGAAAAGATCGGCTTCGTTACCCAGGATACGCAGTTATTCGCAGGAACCATCCGGGAAAATTTGTTGTTCGTGAATCCAAAGGCAACTGACGCCGAGTGCATGGATGTGCTGCATAAAGCCGCGGCGCACAGTCTTATGGCACGCGCAGATCGAGGACTTAACACGCTGATCGGCGAGGGTGGGGTAAAAGTTTCCGGCGGAGAAAAACAGCGTCTTTCTATTGCGCGTGCTTTATTGCGGCGTCCGCAGTTGCTGGTGTTCGACGAAGCCACATCTTCACTCGACTCTTTGACCGAAGAAGAAATCAGCAAGACAATTCGCGAGGTCGCCAACAATCAGGAAGCCATTACCATTCTGATCGCCCATCGCTTGTCCACGATCATGCACGCCGATCGCATCTATGTGCTGGAACGTGGAGGAATAGTAGAGTCTGGGCGGCATGCGGAACTGGTGGAGAAAAAGGGTCTCTACTATGCCATGTGGCGTCAGCAGGTGGGAGAGAGCGAAGCAATGGAAATGGCATGATCGTGTGGAGACAGAGCAAGCCCCGTCTCCACACGATTTATTTCTGTCCTTTGTAATCCACAAACAAGTCCGGGAACTGTTCCTTCAACGCCTGGATCTTCGGACGATCACACACCAGGATGTAAGGATTATCTGGATTGTGAAGTGCGTAGTCCTGGTGATAAGCCTCAGCGCTATAGAAACCCTTCAACGGTGTGACCTCAGTGACAATGGCGCCTGGAAAAACTTTGGTGGCATCAAGTTGCTTGATATAGGCCGTGGCAATGCGCTTCTGCTCATCATTCGAGTAGAAAATCGCCGAGCGATATGACGGCCCAACATCTGGGCCTTGCCGGTTCAGGGTTGTGGGATCGTGGGCCACGGAAAAGAAAATACGCAGCAGTTGGCCGTAAGTGATCTTTGCAGGATCGTAAACTACTTCGACCGACTCAGCATGTCCGGTCGTTTCGGTAGTGACCTGATCGTAAGTCGCCGTGGAAGCCGACCCACCCGAATATCCGGCAGTGGTTTTGACCACTCCCTTGACGCGCTCGAACACCGACTGCGTACCCCAAAAACATCCACCGGCAAACACGGCGGTTTGCTTGCCAGAGTAGGCGGCCAAAGTTGTGTCCGTTGTGGCCGCGGGAATGGGAGCTTTGGGCTGGGCGTTCGCGGTACATGCCACCAGGAAAATTGTGAGTACAAAACTTAAAAATGAACGCGACCTACTGACTGGCATAGAAACTACCTCAGCTTATTAGATTCTATAAGACGCCTGTGGCACCAAACGGTTACAAGAAATGGCGAATTTTTCTCCACATGGGCTGCGCAATTCCCGCTTCTGCGGTAATCTCAAAAAATGGTGGCTTGCTGCACAGTCATGGAAAGCCCAGTGGGACCTCTCATTCTGGCTGCCAGCGATTCCGGACTCCATCACGTTATGTTTGCCAGCAGCAAGCGGGCGAAACCTGATCCGCAATGGCGGGACGACGCAAAGCCTTTACAGGAAGCCATCCGGCAGTTGCGCGCCTACTTCGCAGGAGAGTTGGAAACTTTCGAGTTGACACTTGCCCCGGAAGGCACAGATTTTCAACGCAGCGTATGGTGCAAGTTGCGCGACATCCCTTTCGGCGAAACTATTTCTTACGGTGAGCTGGCAAAACGCGTGGGCAATCCAAAGGCGTCACGTGCGGTAGGAGCGGCGAACGGGCAAAACCCCATTCCGATTATTATTCCCTGCCACCGAGTTATTGGAAGTAATGGAAAACTCACGGGTTTTGGTGGCGGATTGCCCATGAAGCAAAAGCTGTTGGCCCTGGAGCAGCGCCAACTCCGGTTACTCTAGGCCGGTAAACTCCACATGGGACTGACTTTCACAGCCCTGTTCAGTTACCATAGATTCCGCAATAAAAATCACTGAGACTGCATCCAACTAACTATGAGGAAAGTTCTTTTAATTACGGCATCGGTCCTGCTATTCGCACTCACTGCGTTCGCTCAAGGTCCCTCGATGTTGAAGCCGCCCAAGGGTTCACAGCTGGCGATCATTGTGTTTGAAGATCTGCAATGCCCGATGTGCCGCAATACTTCGCCCATCGTCGAGAACGCTGCGAAGTCGTACAAGATTCCTCTGGTCCGCTATGATTTTCCGTTGCCCATGCATAACTGGTCGTTTGACGCGGCAGTGATGGCACGTTACTTCGAGCATCAATCGAAGGATCTCGGAGACGCATTCCGTATCTATATTTTCGAGCACCAGCCAGAAATTTTCCCCAGCAATCTGCGCACCTTCGCCGACCGCTTTGCGGCGGAGCATAAAACCGCGCTTCCTTTTGTAGTTGATCCCAAGGGTGAACTATCTGCCGCAGTAAAGGCTGACAAAGATCTCGGCATCCGTGTCGGCATCAATCACACCCCAACGGTTTACATTGTCAGCACAAACCCTAGCCGGCCATATTCTGAAGTAACGAAACCGACTGAGGAACTTTTCCAAACGATTGACGCCATGAAGCGATGATAATGAGTTTTGTAATAGAACTACAGTTCAGCCTCTCTCGAACGCGTGTTTCTTTTCCAATTGCTCTGCTGCCGAGCGCATGTCGGCTTCGAAGGTTTCTGCTTGCGCCATCAGTGAGGCATTAGCGCTGGCGTATTCTCCTTCCAAAGTCATTAGGCCTTCGGTGGCTAGTTTGCGGGCGATTTCTAAAAGATGGTCTGTGGTCGATTCCACGTAAAGGGCTTCAGTAGGGTCGGCGATCCAGACGGCTCCGCCCATGACGCGTGTCTGCCAAAAAACTTTGCGGGAAAGCAGGCGGGCAATTTCTTCGTCAGTAGCTTTGCCGAAGACCCACTTGCTGCGTTTGAAATCGTAATGGCGGCTGGAGAAGTGAACGGGAACCAGTTTGCCCGATTTCACAAATTCCAGCTGCCGCCGATCTACGTCCTTGCGCAGGGAATTGATCACCGGGCCTTCTATGTCTTTGGCTTCGAGCGAAGGTACAACTTCATGCACAGTCGCGGAGAGATTCACCGCCACCGGCGCATGTAGCCCAGCCGTGTTCTGCAGTTGAATATCTGCGTGCAGGACCCAGAAATCGGCGCCAGAAGTAGATTTGTGGAAGGGCCACTTGAATTCAAAACTCAGTGGCAAACCGCTGAGGGTCACATAAATGTTCTTTTTTCCAGTATTGCCGTTCGCCGGTGCAGTCGTCATCCAGAGTATGCCTCGATAGAAATGAAAAGATATTGTAGCGCGTCAGTTTCCCACTTCCGCCAACAATAGGAATGTTTTTAGTGCTGGAGTCACGCAAAAGTTACAGCCTCAGGCTGGGCTCTGGACCACAATTACTACTCGGGTTCTCACCACTTTAGGTACCCCGGAATTTCGCAAGATGAGATACATCCAACTAAGGAGGCGCGTTTTTGTTATGCTATTTGGCCTCAATCCGCCTGCCACTTTCGGCTGCGGCCACTAGAGCGGAGGTCATGATGCGTCGGTCTATTATTTTTAATTTTTCGGCTGTGTTGGTAGTGTGCTCGGCTGTATTTGCCCAGGATACACCCCAAAATACGATGGCGTCCTGCACATATCAGGACGGCACCGCACTTACCGTGCGTTACAGTGATGCCAATCCCAGCCATAAACGCGAACTACAGAACGGCAAAGTATGGTCGCCCGGCGATGTCCCCATGCTGCTCTTCACCGAATCGCCTGTAAAAGTAGCAGGGGTAGACCTCGCAGTGGGCGCTTACAGCATGTATGTAATCCCTGACAAGGGAAAGTGGACGTTGATCATCAACAAGAATATCGCCCTGGGCGCTACCTACGACGAGAAACAAGACTTGGCCCGCACTCCCATGACGACCGCCCAACTGCCAGCGGTCATCGAACAGCCGCACGTTTCATTTGGACACATCGCACCCAAGGTTTGCAGCCTGCGCGTGGATTTCGGGAAGACTGGTGCGTGGGCGGATGCGTTCATGCAGAAATAGTGCCTCGTTAGATTAATCTGTTTTTCCTACATTCCTGTATTCTGAATTCCCTTGGAAACTGCGCGCATCGCGGAGCTGCTGCAGCCTTATTTGGCGCAGCCCGGACCCGCTTCAGCCGACAAAACTTCCACTCTGGCGCTGGATCAACTAAAATATATATCGACGTATATCGATATATTATTGCGTTGGAATTCACGCATTAATTTAACTGCGGTGCGAGAGCCGGAAGAAATTGTTCGCAGGCATTTTGGAGAGTCGCTGTTTGCTGCACGTTGTCTCTTTCCCAATGTGAATAATCAATTGCCCACGCGGGTTATTGATATCGGGTCGGGTGCGGGCTTTCCTGGCCTTCCCATTAAGCTCTGGCTTGCCCAGGCGCATGTCACTTTGATCGAATCGAATCATAAAAAAGTGGCATTTCTGCGCGAGGTTATTCGCGCGCTAAGATTGATGGACATCGATGTGTTTTCTGGACGCGCGGACACTTATTCAGAACCACCGGGTGACGTGGTCACACTCCGTGCAGTCGAGAAGTTCGAAGCAACTCTACCCATCGCAAGAAAATTGTTAGCATCTGGTGCTCAGTTGGCTTTATTGATCGGCGAGGCGCAATGCCAAAAAGCAAAGGAATTAAAACCTTCTATTCGATGGAGCGAACCGATATCTTTTCCAGTTTCGCTTAATCGTGTTCTTTTGATTGGAAGGGATCAAGCTCAACAAGCATCAAAACAGTAATTGGTGGTCTAACCCTGCAATTTTTGGCTATCAAAGTCTGGCGATGTTCCCATGGATTCAAGAAAGTGGAACAAGCTCCCTCTAACGTACTGGCACTGAAATATGTTCCACGTGGAACACTGAGCAAAATGCCATCCCTTGTCCTGTGTGTTCCACGTGGAACATCTTGTGGAAACTTGGCCGTAGTCCCTATAGTTGCAACAAATTTCCTCAAAACGGCGTCTGCACTGAAATCTGTCATTGCTTTTACCATCCCATAAGAATTATTCTGCGGACGCTCTCGGTTCTCCCGAAAAAATCCATGGGACGTGTCATTGCTGTTGCCAACCAAAAGGGTGGCGTGGGGAAGACCACTACTGCCATCAATCTCGCTTCATCTCTAGCCGCAGCCGAAGTAAACACGCTGCTAATCGATTGCGACCCTCAAGCCAATGCCAGTAGCGGTATGGGTTTTGTGAAGGATCCGGAGCGGATCAGCACTTATCACCTATTAACCGGCCTAGCGACTATTGATCAAGCCCTTCAGACCACGGAAATGGAGCAACTTTGGCTGGTTCCATCCCATAAGAATCTGATTGGCGCCAATATTGAGCTCATAGAAGCCGAACGCCGTGAATTTCGCTTGCGTGACGCTTTAGAGCCACTGCGGGAGCGCTTTCAATTTGTGGTGCTCGACTGCCCCCCTGCGCTGGATTTGCTTACCCTGAATGCGCTAGTTGCCGCCGATTCTGTCTTAGTTCCGATGCAGGCGGAGTACTTCGCTCTGGAAGGCGTTTCGGAGTTACTAGACACGATTGAGCGTATTCGGGTGGCGCTGAATCCAACTTTGAGTGTCGAAGGCGTAGTTTTGACCATGTTGGACGAAAGAACAAATCTGGCCCAACAGGTCATGGCAGAACTTAAGCGGTTCTTTGGGGATCGTCTATGTCAGTCCACCATCCCTCGGAACATCCGCTTGGCAGAGGCTCCCAGTCACGGCAAGCCGGTGCTCCTCTACGACGTTCGGTCCCGCGGTGCGGAAAGTTATATTCGACTGGCGAAAGAAATCATCTCGCGCAATCTCCCGGCCCAGGAAGATATGGCCCCAATCGAAGTTTCTTCGACGCCCGAGGAGATCGCAGGAGCGCAAGCAACGCGGGCTGAAAATTCACTTGTGGTAGTTGGCGATTCTAGTCAAGAAGAACCTGTGGCTCCAAATACGGACGAAGAACTAGACAAATCGGCTTAATCGAGCCAGCGATAATATATCGATGTACATCAATATATTGGTAATGGAGTGTGCCAGACATGACCACCACAGCTGAAAAGATTGTGCCCAATGAAGAAAAACCTGCCGCGGATAAGCGGCGCGCATTAGGGCGCGGCTTGGATTCATTACTACCGGGCGGGCCGCGGATTGTTACGGGTGCTACATCCGCACCTGCGGTACCGCCGGCGCCATCTGCTACTCAGGCACCGGCTCCGCATACCTCTCCTACGGAAGGCTCAGTCGTACTTCTTGATCTAAACCAGATTGCTGAGAATCCATATCAAACCCGCCGGGATTTCGCTGAAGCCTCCCTGGCTGAGTTGGCTGAATCCATCAAAGCCAATGGCGTCGTGCAGCCGGTGGTAGTGCGGCCGGGACCTGACGGGCGCTATATTCTGATTCTCGGCGAGCGGCGCTGCCGGGCTTCTCGCCTGGCCGGCAAAACCGCTGTCCCAGCAATCATCCGTCGAGTGTCGGATGAACACGCGGCGGAGATGACCGTCGTAGAGAACTTGCAGCGTCAAGATCTGAACTGCCTGGAGCAAGCCGAGGCGTATGCGCGATTAAGCCGCGATTTTGGTCTCACCCAAGAAGAGATTGGCAAGCGCGTCGGTGTGTCGCGTGAGTCAGTTTCCAACTACACCCGCTTGCTGAAACTGCCTAAGCCGGTACAGCAATACCTAGGCACTGGTCAACTCGGGTTTAGTGAGGCCCGCGTCCTGCTAACCTTGATTGACGCTAACTGGATCCCCAAGATCGCCGACGTGGCCGTTGAGAAGCAACTCTCAGTGAAACAACTGCAAGAGCTCGTCACCAAAACCAATGCCCCTGCGGTTGAGCGCGAGCAGGCCGAAGCTCCCAAAATCGATCCCAACGTGCGGGCGGCCCAGATGGAGCTGGAACGACTGCTGGGTCTGCGCGTGCAAATACGTGATCGTAAGGGCAAGGGGAAGATCATGATCGAATACTCAACCCTGGAAGACTTCGACCGCGTAATCGAAATGCTAAGCGGCTCTAGAAGCTGAGGGAGAACCTAAACTGCAAACAGGTGGAACAAAAATATCGAATTTATAGATAAAAACTGCTGAGTCTCACTCTGTTACTTAATATCCACAGGTTGAAGTGGGAAAATGTTCCGATCTCAAGTTGAGTCGAAATGGTTTCTTCCAACGCGGAGTAATTATGATCAGTGACGCCCCGGGGGAACCAAACTTATAAAAGTGGGAGAAGAGCTTGAGAAAACTCGTTTACTTCCCGACCAACTTCACCAATATCCTTCTTCCCATCGGAGAAGTGGAATTAAATCGTGATTTTAGGAAGTGAGATTTTTGCGAAACTAAGCTGCCGCCCGGCTGCAATCTAAGCCTTAAGTGGGCGAATCCATAAAACAGGCTAGCTTTCACCACTTTTTCCTGAGCTTTCATCAAACTTGAACCGCGAGATGATGGAACCAAGAAAACAACAAGTGGACCGTGCCGCATGACTCTAGTCCATTTTTTAACTATTTTAAGCACATAAAGTGCTATTCAACCCATGGAAGTGGGAAATGTCTAGCGTTTTAACTTCATATCCCGAGCATCACAAACTGCTCTCCTCAATTGCTGCTCAGCTGATGAATGGCTCCGAGGTTAAGTTCGACGATCAAGTACTTCCAATAACCTGGGTCGGCAGTAGTCGCCTGCGCAGTATTCGTTTCCGCATGAATGGACGGTTGATCGTGGCCATCGAGCAGAACCGCTCCAAAGCTAGCCGATGGGGACAGCTCGCAAAGAAGGGTCACCAAGTAGTGCAATTCCAAGACTTTGTGACCAAGAAGTATCTCGCCGCGGTAGTAGATGGCGAAGTGTTTGAATACGGCGCGCGTTGAATTCTGAATTCAAGCGGTCGGTTGCAGGTCTCTGTGCTTTGCGGCTGATAGGTCCCCAGGCACGACACGCGGAGCGATACTGATTCGATTCCAGCAGTTGATCGTAGCTATTGCCAGGGTCAGGTCAGCGATTTCCTTCTCCGAAAATTGCGCCCGCACTTTCTCGAAGACTTCATCGGGCACGTGCCCCTCAGTGACTTTGGTGACGCCTTCCGCCCAGGCAGCCCAGCTCGGGTTCAGGGTTTTTCCTTCCTTAAAACAGGAACTTTACGCGATGGTTTAAGGGCCAAATGACTGAGAAAACTATGTCCGGTAGGTACATATCCGGTGTTAGAATTTAATTACCTACTAAAGCGGCGAACCGCTCGCGCCGCATAATCCGGTTTTCCTAGGTGTCCTAATGTCAGTATCCAGTTCCCGGTCTTCCTTGATTCTGTTCCTACTGGTGGTATGCGTGTTCACGTTAAATGTATCCGCAGCTACCAAGCGTAAGCATCCTAAACCTGCCAAGCAGGAGCAGCCAGCCCCCACTCCGGCAATCGTGGAAACTCCGCCCCCGGCTGAGTTGACGCTGGAGCAAAAACCGGCCGTGCCGCCGACTGTCACGTATCAAAACCGGCAGCTTACGATTACAGCCGAGAATTCAACCCTGGGAGACATTCTACGGGCGGTCAAAGCGCAGACTGGAGCCTCGATTGAACTCCCCGCTAATACGAATGCCCGAATCGTCAACCACATTGGGCCTGGGCCGTCCCGCGATGTTCTCGCGCAACTGCTGAACGGAACTCTATTCAACTATGTTTTGCTGGGTACGGTGAACGATCCTGCGGCGGTAGGAAAGATCATCCTCATTCCTAAGCCTATGGGAGCAGGAACCGAATCCGCAGCCAATGTCCAGCCGAACATGATGCAGCAGCAACAGAATTATCCAAATGTGAACATGCCAGCTCAGAGTGGAGATGAAGTGGATCCGGATACCGAAACGACTACTACAACAGAAGAGGACAACTCGGCCAATGTTCCCGATCCCGAACAGCCGGCAGCTACCCCACCCAATGGGCAGCAACCTAACTTGAGAACGCCGGAACAGTTGCTACAGGAATTGCAGAGGCAACAACAGCTCCAGCAGCAGATGCAGCAACAACAGGGAAATCCGCAGCCTAACCAACAAGGGCCGGACCCGAATCAGCAACAGTAGGATTGGTGGTTTGGATCAGTTTGTCGGGTACAAAGCTAAAAGAAGCTAGTCGCCGCTGGCTTGGCCAGCCGCAGCTTGCATGGCTTTAGCTGGAACAAGTGGCGCCGAATCCGCCGGGGCGGTACGGCCAGACTTTTGTCCAAACAGGAAGATAATTCCGGCCACTGCGCCGTAGGCGGCCAAAACACCTAAAACCAAAGAAGTTGATACGGTTAAGAAGAGAATAATTCCAGCCAACAAACTGCCCAAGCGAGCCTACTTTCCGGGGATAACTTGCAGTCTCACTCTACCCGCGTTGACGCTTGCTTTTATTTACAACTAAGATTCGTGAGTAGAAGTGCGCTCTTTCACTTTCGAACATTTCTGTAAACCCGTCCACGTTACGGAAGGACATTCGATCCAAGGCTAAATGGCAATCACCAAGATCTCAGTGCGCGGCGCCCGCCAGCACAACCTCAAGAACATCGCCGTCGAAATCCCCCGCAATACCCTCACGGTGATCACCGGACTCAGCGGTTCGGGCAAGTCTTCTCTCGCTTTTGACACCATTTATGCCGAAGGCCAGCGCCGCTACGTGGAAACGCTCTCCGCCTACGCTCGCCAGTTCCTTGACCAGATGGAGCGGCCGGACGTTGACGCCATTGACGGCCTGAGCCCGGCAATCTCCATCGAGCAGAAGACTACCAGCCGCAGTCCGCGCTCCACAGTCGGAACAATCACTGAGATTTACGATTATTTGCGCCTGCTATACGCCTCCATCGGCGTGCCGCATTGCCCGAAGTGCGGTCAAGCCATCGCCGCCAAACGGCTGACCAGATCGTGCAGCGCGTGATGCAGCTCACGCCGGAAGACCGCGTGATGATCCTGGCTCCCATCGTCCGCGGCCGCAAAGGCGAGTTCAAGAAAGAACTGGAAAAACTGGCGCAAGCATGGTTTCACCCGCGCGCGCATCGACGGCGAGCTGTCGAATCTGGAAGACGATCTGATCAGCTCGACAAGCGCAAGAACCACACCATTGAAGTCGTGGTCGACCGCCTGCTGGTGAAGCCGGGCATTGAGAAGCGGCTGGAAACTCCGTTGGCGCTGGCGATGAAACTGGCCGAAGGGCTGGTGCAGGTCGCCGTCGTCGGCGGCGAGGAGCAACTTTATTCCGCGCACTGGCCTGCCCGGATTGCGGCATCAACGTCCCGCAGCTCGAGCCGCGTTCGTTTTCTTTCAACTACGTCTACGGCGCTTGCCCGGAATGCAATGGGCTGGGCAACAAATATGATTTTGATCCCGCCAAGATCATTGTCGACTGGTCGAAGCCGTTGCTCGATGGCGCACTGGGCCGGGCTCCGGCTTCGCAGCAATCTGCACCACATGCTGGAATTCGGCCGCAGCGCTACAGATTCGACTTGAGCACGCCATTGGAAAAATTTCCGCGAAAGACCAGAACCTCATTGCTCTACGGACGAAGCCGGTAAGAGGCGGCGCGACCGGGTTCCACGGCGTCCTCGCTTACCTGCAAGCAGCAGCTGGACGAGTCCACTTCAGAAAGCTATCGCGACTGGCTGCTGAACTACATGTCCGCCACCGAACTGCCCGGCATGCCATGGCAAACGGCTGCGTCCGGAAAGCCTCGCGGTGAAAGTGAACGGCATGTCCATCGCCGATTTCACCGCGTTGCCGGTTTCCCGCGCGCTGGAGAGCCGCAAAGAGCATCAAGCTGACGGGCCGCGAGGCCATGATTGCCGGCACGCATCGTTCATGAAATTGTCGAGCGCCTGCAATTTCTGAATGCCGTCGGCCTCGGCTACATTTCGCTCGACCGCTCCGCCGCGACTTTGTCCGGCGGCGAAGGCCAGCGCATCCGGCTGGCGACGCAGATCGGCTCGAAGCTTGCGCGGCGTGCTCTATGTGCTGGACGAACCCTCCATCGGCCTGCACCATCGCGACAACGACCGCTTGCTCAAGGCGCTGGAAGAACTGCGCGATCTGGGCAACACCGTGCTCGTGGTGGAGCACGATGAAGAAACCATTCGCCGCGCCGACTACGTGATTGATCTCGGCCCCGGCGCGGGACGCCTCGGCGGCGACGTGGTGGCCCAGGGCACGCCGCAGCAGATCATGAATCGAGCCGGGCTCGCTCACCGGCGCAGTACATCTCCGGCGAAAGAAGATCGCCATGCTGCGCCGAGCGCGCGCCAAGCCAACGGCGGTGCGCATCACGATCCTCGGCGCGAGAGAAAATAATCTCAAGAATCTCGATGTCACTTTTCCTCTCGGCGTGATGACGGTCGTCACCGGCGTTTCCGGCTCGGGCAAATCCACGCTGGTCAATGACATTCTCTATCACGCGCTCGCGCAAGCAGCTTTATCGCTCGCGCGAAGAGGCCGGAGCGCACAAGACCATCTCCGGCACAGAGAATATCGACAAAGTCATCCGCATCGACCAGTCGCCCATCGGCCGCACGCCACGCTCCAATCCCGCAACTTACACCGGCGTCTTCACCCAGATCCGCGACCTCTACGCCATGCTGCCGGAGTCGCGCGAGCGCGGCTACAAGCCCGGACGTTTTTCCTTCAATGTCTCCGGCGGACGCTGCGAGGCCTGCCAGGGCGAAGGCCAGCGCCGCATCGAGATGAATTTCCTGCCGGACGTGTACGTGCTCTGCGAAGTCTGCGGCGGACGCCGCTACAACCAGGAAACACTGGCGGTGAAGTTCAACGGCCAATCCATCGCCGATCTGCTGGAGACCCCGGTTGCCGACGCGCTGCCAATTCTGGAAGACATTCCGCAGGTCCGACAGAAACTGCAAACGCTGGTGGATGTTGGGCTGGGCTACATCCATCTCGGCCAATCCGCCGTCACGCTTTCCGGCGGCGAAGCCCAGCGCATCAAGCTGGCCACGGAATTGAGCAAGCGCCAGACCGGCAAAACGCTTTACCTGCTGGACGAGCCAACCACCGGCCTGCACTTCGACGATGTGAGCAAGCTGCTCGACGTGCTCCACCGGCTGACCGACTTGGGAAACACCGTCATCATCATCGAGCACAATCTGGATGTGATCCGCAATGCCGATTGGATCATTGATCTCGGCCCGGAGGGTGGAGAAGACGGCGGACGCATCGTCGCGCATGGCACGCCTGAGCAAGTAGCGGCAGTGAAAAAATCGTATACCGGGCAGGCGCTCGCGCATTATTTTCACGCTAACGGAAAACATTCTCCGCAAATCCTGACGCCTTCCGCTTAACGGAGTTTCTGCTTGGGAATCAAAGTCACATGGGCCGTGACCGCCCGATTGTCCGCCATTCCACCCAGGAGCAGGAGGTAGTGAGGCGCGACGATCAGGCCGCGCTGGTCCATTGTGGGGTTCTTCACTTGATCGTGAATGACATCCCATTTTTTATTGTGCAGATCATAAGCAAACACCATTGGAGACGGCTGCGCGGGCTGGCCATCGAAACCTAATCCCGTCGTATCGTACGGACTGGCAGTTCCACCTGCAAAATAGACTTTATCGTCTTTACCCGAGCCACCGGCAGCTATGCGGAAGTGAGCATTGCCAGGATGCGCGGGCAACTTGCTCCATTGAATTTTAGTTGGGTCTTTGTGGTCAATCTTTCCCATCCAGCATTCATCCGAGGCAATATAAGCGGGCTTGCCTTCAGGATTTTTTACTGCGCCGTCAATATAAACAATGGTGTCATCCACTACTGCTCCGGCATGTCCGAATACCGGCGGACCGGGGAAAGAAGTAGCTTGAAGCCAGGTGGCTTTTTGCACGTCGTAAACTTGTACTGCCTGTGTCGGACCAGTTTTGGACCATCCACCAAGCAAATAGATATACCGATTGTCATAGGCACCGGCCACCGCAGCACTCACCGCGTCAGGAATGTCCTTTCCACGAAACCATTTTTGCGTGAAAGGATCGTACACGTTGACGTCAGGCACTGTGTTCTCGCCACCCTGTGCGTCCATGACATATCCACCGAGCAGGAAAATCTGATCTCCGACAGAAACCGCAACCGCGCCCAGACGGCCAGCTGTGCCCGGTACAGGCTTCAGCGTGGTCCATTTCCCGTAAGAAGCGACCATCGAATAAGTAGCAGTAGTAGCGGCTTTCCAATCTTTCCCACTACTAACCCCCATAAAAGAGAGCAGCGTCAAGCCCCCACGGCCGTTGTAGCTGGTGACGGCGTTACTGGTTACGGGCTGGGGAATCGGGTCCAGTTCGATTTCAGGCTCTGAAGCAGCGATGAGAACGCTGGCAAAAACAACCAACAGAAACAGGCTTAAGGCTCTTTTCATTGCATCCACTATAAGGCCGCTCCCATGTTTACGGAAAGATAGCGATCAGAACCAGGTCTTTTTACGATACTCGCGGTATTCATCGCCGAACTTTTGTTCCAGTATCTGGGATTCCTGACGCGCGCGAATTAGTTGCATGGGAAGCAGTACAAGAAGGAACAAGAATATCAAACGCTGCTGGGTGGCTAATGCGAAACCGACGACCAGCAGGCCGCTGAACACATACATGGGATTACGAATCTTTGAGTACAGCCCGTGGGTCACCAATTGCTTCGCTTGGGGTGTGACGGCAAAGGATTTCCCCAGTTGAAATCGGGCCACAAACAGACCCACCAAAGCTGGGAACCCGATGCACACTCCAACCCAGCGCATCGCATTCCACTGCCCGCGCCAGAAGACAATCGCTCCAAATATGAGGGTGGCCGCCAGCAACTGGCCAAGGAGACCAAGTAAAAACTTGCCGTCTTTCATACTCAAAATTCTATCGTCTTTTTAAGAAGGTGGGCTGCGGATAAAAAACGGGCCCGGCAGTTGCGTGGCTGCCAGGCCCCAGGGGGGTTCGGCCAGTAAAACTAAGCTCTTACGTCGAGGGAAGCACCTTTTGCTTGCTGAGAATTCTGGACTTCTGGACGCGCCTGGTTCTGCTCGGCGGAAGCTGCGCGTTGTGCGTTTTGGGTGGAGGGCTGTTGGTTGTTGCGCACATTCCGCTGCTCGTCGTCCCTTTGCTTTTTCTGCTGGACTTGCAAAGCTTGCAGCGCACTCTGTTGCGCCGCGCTGTTAGAACTGGACTCACCATAATTTTGGCACTTCTTTCCCCAAGGCCTGCGGAAGCCCGGTGACGAAACTACTCAAGAGATATAACTACATCATCGCTGATGAACTTTAGGAGTGAAGATTAAGTCTCTCTTAGGATGGCCGGCGGTTTGGACGTAGGGGAGGTGGCTATACTTGTGTTTATGCGGCGGGCGTTCATTCTCCTTTTTGTGACGGGCTTGTGCAGCGCCACCACCAATCGTCCCAATATTTTTCTGATCACGATCGACACTCTGCGCGCGGACCACGTCCACTGCTACGGCTATAACCAGATTCAAACCCCAGCCCTCGATGACTTAGCCAAGGGAGGCATTCGCTTTGCACAGGCATTTACACCCAGCCCTCTGACCAATAGCTCACACACCAGCATTCTTACCGGGCTTTTGCCCAGCACACACGGTGTAACTGATTTTGGAATACCACTCGATGACT
>CAWBXL010000204.1:0-15464 GCA_963792305.1 uncultured Acidobacteriaceae bacterium
ATGTCTTGGTAACGCTGTTTCCAAATGTCTTTGGTGATCAGGGATTCTGGAATGCGCTCACCTTTTAAGACCTCAGAATGGACTTTCACCACCAAAACTTCTTCGTAGTAGGAACGGTTAAAAATTCCTATGCGGCCACGTTCCGGCAGACAGCGAGAGGTGCGCCAAAGGAAGTCATGGTCCAAGTCTTCAGTTGATGGCGCTTTGAACGAATAAACCTGGCATCCCTGTGGATTCACTCCTGACATGACATGGCTGATGGCGCCATCTTTTCCCGCGGCGTCCATCGCCTGAAAAATCAACAGCAACGCCCAGCGGTCCTGGGCATAAAGCTTGGACTGCAATTCCGCCATGTGGGAGATGCTTTTGTTGAGCAGCTCAATTCCCTCTTCTTTGCTGACCTTCATGCCGTGTGTATCGGCAGGGTCGTAATCTTTCAAACGAAAATGTTTTCCGTCTTTCACGCGATATGGTTTGGAGAGTTTGTGGGCCCAACTCATTCAGTCCTCCGCAATTTGGATGCTTCATCCTACCCGTAATGTTTCATTGGGTCTCCTCTGTGGCATTCCTCTGTGACACTCCGTCTCCTCTGTGGTTAAAGCTTTTGACTTTTCTTTAAAGCAAGCAAAAAAGCCAAACACACAGGACACCGAGTCTCACAGTGGAAATGCCACAGAGAAAACTGACCTTTTAGTCACCAGTTGGCAGGTTACTTCGCTAACTTATAAATGTTGCCTTCGTAACTACTTCCCCCACCAGAGGGCCATTCTGCCACAGGGCGCGCTTTGGCATGATGACAGTGCCGGACATGACCGCCACTTCGATGAAAGTCCTTCAGAACATTTCTGGCCGAATCCCTAGGATGCTCTAAAGGGGAGTTTTCACTCCCATGTCCGGCATCGCAAATATAAGGGTCTTCGGCCAGTAGTGGAATGTGATTTCAGTACGATGTACCAAAACTTTCGAGAGCCTGCTTGGTGACTGCCGTTCGGTTACTTTCGTGGGATAACATGGCACTTTGGTTGTACAAATCCCCCTTGTATCCTATCCCGATCAAGCAGCTATAGAACGGACTGGGTTGACACTTCCACCTTTTAATCGCCGACTCGACAGCGCGGTGAAAAATAGGGTTACGACTGCCAGCACGAAAACAGCTAACAACATAGATTCATTCCCGCTTACTCCCGTCGCCAACTGATCGAGACTGGGAACGCCGACCGCTTTCAACCCCAGTTTGTCCAAATAAAATGCAGGAGAAAACCTCTCAATGATTTGAATTTTTTTGGGCAGTGGATAGAACAGCCCACCCAAATGCATCATGGGCAGATAGGCGAGGTTGATGAAAGCAGGAGCGCTTTTGCCTGAAGCAATCGTTCCAATGAACAGCCCAATTGCGGCAAACGGCAGCGATCCGACAATATCAATCAGTGCGACTTCAAGAAATTGCCCAGCACTCAACCCGGTATGCCCCATCGTTGCCGCGACACCTATTACGGTCACCATCACGATGGCGGAAAAAGCGACCGTCATTGCCATCTTCGCAATCAGGTACGATGCCGGTGGCATGGGCAATGCTCGTTTCAACGTGAGCAGTCCTTGCGACCGCTCATTGGCCACAAACATTCCGAAGCCGAACATCCCTGGCCCCATGATTCCAAAGATAGAAAAATTCACAAACATGATTTTGGAGATGGTGTGATCGCCATGGCTCATACTCCCAGCCAACAAGACGCCAAACAGAAAATACAATGCCACCGGCAAAGTTAAAAACGGGATAGCAAACGCTGGTGAGCGCAAAGCGCGTAGTAATTCGTACTTTGCTTCGGTCAAATAAGTACGAAACATTCTGGCTCCGGGCATGGAGCCAGCGAAATTTAACCGCATGGTCGCAGTTCTCATTGCGTCATCTCCTGTGTGAGTTCGGTGAAGGCGTCGGCCAAGCCGGCGCGCTGGATTTCCATGTCCTCAATGCTTTCGTCTGTGTTCAAAAGACGGCGGGCGATTGCTTCAGCTTTGTTCGCTGTAATGTGGAGCTGATTGCGATCGTGGGTAATACTTTCCACTCCCGGCCACGTTTGAATCTCTTCGGCTGTCAGCTGAGTCGTGCATGTGATCCGCTTGCGCGCGATGACCGAGCGCATCTCGGTCACGGTGCCCGAAGCGATTACTTTTCCTTTGGCGATAACGGCCACACGATCCGCCAACATTTCCGCTTCTTCGATGTAGTGGGTGGTTAAAACAATCGAGGCTCCGTCTTTCACCAGTTGCCGCAGAGTGGCCCACATTACTGCACGCGCTTTAATATCGAGCCCAACCGTTGGCTCATCGAGAAATAGCAACTTCGGCCTTCCGCAGACCGCCACGGCAAATTGCGCCTGCCGCTTCTGCCCGCCGGAAAGCTTGCCGTACGCGCGATCGGCGAGCGCCTCGGTATGGGTCAGCTCCAACACCTCTTCCACTGGGAGCGGTTGGGGATAATAACTCGCCGCCAGATCAATCTGCTCACGTACCCGCAGTTCCTCAGCCAGCACACCCTCCTGCATCATCACGCCGATATTGCGGCGCGCTTCCAGGCTCTGCGGCGATTTTCCAAACAACGTTACCGAACCTGAATCTGGCTGCTGAAGTCCCAGCATCAGAGAAATCGCTGTCGTCTTCCCTGCTCCGTTCGGCCCAAGCAGAGCCAGTAGTTCTCCCGGACGCACTTGCAGATCGAGTCCATCCAGCGCCATAGTTTTTCCATAACGCTTCGACACTCCCGTTATGTTTGCTAAACAATCATTCGTCATAATGAATCCTCCTTTTCTTACAGACACACTTCGGGCGTTAGGGTCCGAATCCCGAACCCTCAGGCCAGGCTTTATCCCTTTCTTGAAAAGCTAGAGAAGCGCTGCGATCATGTTCTCCAGCGGTCGAGCTTTTACTCCCTGATGCACCCGGTAAATGCGATACAAATCTCTCAGGATGAGCACCAGATTGACTAAAAGCACATACAACCAGCACCTCGTCATCCCAGAGTTGATCATGTTGGTAATCTGTGTCAGCCGTTCCGCAGGCACATTCCGTATCCAAATTTCAGCGAAAATACTGGATTTCATGAGCCAGCAAAAAAGTCCCGCCCCAGCTACATCAATCAAAAGCCTCAACGTAGCACGGCGCATAGTCCAGTAAGGACGCGCAAAGTTCATACTCGACAATGCAAGGTTGGCCAAATTGCTCGCTAGAAATCCCCAGAAAAAAACCCACCACATGGAAGTCAGCGTTACCCGTATTCCCGGATAGTTCAAGATTTGCAGCGACGGTAAATAAGTAAGCCACCAGCCCACGCCGAATATCGTGAGGAAAACAATCTCAAAGATCGAATTTACCCGTTTGATCTGATTGGGATTTTTCACCGGCGGCAGCTTGCGCGGGTCCCACTTCTCCATGAAATGGTTCTTGGCCTGCACCTGTTCCAGCACGACAAATACGATCGTGGCGGCGCCGATCACTGTAAAGGCCACCGTCCATAGACCGGCCCATGCAGCACCCGCCGATCCCAGCCAGCCTCCATGGGCTGCACGATAGGTCGGGCTGAACTTTATGATTCCCATCCATATCAGCACCCATGGCAGCAAATAGCCGACCGCAATCACTTTCAGAACAAAGGTGTAGATGGGAAACAGCACTGGCCCAATTAAGGACTGCTGCGGCTGATAACGGTTGGCCACCAGCACCGGGCGTCCGCGCTGCTTGAGAATCATTTCCACCTCAAGATCGCTCAGCTTGCGGCCAAGCTCACACTCCTTCTCTTCCACCTGCGCATAAATGTCCGCCGCCAACTCGGCAACAATGTCGCGTTTCTGCTCTCTCGGCAGCCAGAACTTAACGGCTTGCAGATACCGCTCGATGAGTTCCATAACCTTGCTCCTTCAAAATTGCTTTGAGTTGATCAGAGAACTACAGCAACCAAGTTCTCCAGCAGTTGAGTTTTAGCTCCTCGACGCAGACGTAAAATGCGATAGATATTGCTTGCGGCTACGATGCCCCCGATCAAAAGAGCGAACCCCGCGTAATGGGCCATCCCGGCATTGATGGCGCTAGTCAGATCGCTGTTCTTTTCCGGCGAAAAGTTCCGCACCCAAATTTCGCCCACAAGATTTGCTCTGAGCAGTAAGTAAAAGGAACAGGCCCCGCTAATCTCCACCACAAACTTCACGATTGCCCGGCGCATGGTCCAGTACGGGCGCGCAAAATTGAAAGCGGAAAGCGTAATGTTAGCGACATTGACGACCAGAAATGCCCAAAAGAAATACCACCAAGTGGGAGTAAGTGTGATCCGTATCCCCTGAAGATCAAGGTGGCGCGTCGAAAAGGCAGTGAGCCACCATCCCAGTCCGAATATCCCGAGCGCTACGATCTCCAGGATTGAAGCCGAGCGTTTGATCTGGTTCGGGTTCTTGACCGGCGGCAATTTACGCGGGTCCCACTTTTCCATGAAATTGTTCTTGGCCTGCACTTGTTCCAGTACGACAAAAACGATGGTCGCAGTACCTATCACAAAAAATGACATGCTCCACACGCTGGCCCACAAAGAAGCCACCGATCCGAGTAAGCCTCCATGTTCGACGCGATAGGTCGGGCTGAATCTTATGATTGCCATCCAGATCAACGTCCATGGCAGCAAATAGCCGATCGCGATCATTTTCAAAACGAAGGTGTAAATTGGAAACAGCACCGGCCCAATCAAATACTGTTGCGGCTGAAAACGATTGGCCACCAGCACTGGGCGCCCGCGCTGCTTGAGAATGATTTCCACCTCAAGATCGCTCAGCTTGCGGCCAAGCTCGGACTCCTTCTCCTCGATCTGCGAATAGATGTCTTCCGACAACTCCGCAATGATGTCCTGCTTCTGCGCCTTCGGCAGCCAGAACTTAACGGCTTGTAGATACCGCTCGATGAGTTCCATAACCTTGCTCCTTCAAAATTCCGTTGAGTGATTCGTCCATGCCCCGCCACTCGGCGAGCAACAGCTTCAACATCTGTCCACCTTCGGGGGACAACTTGTAAAACCGCTTCTTGCGCTTCTCTTCCTCACGCCACTCGCTGGAAAGCAGGCCCTGACTCTCCAAGCGGCGCAGCAGCGGGTACAACGTGCCTTCGTCGATCCCCATGCCATGCTCGGACAGCTCCTTGCGCAAGGTGTAGCCATACCGCTCCTCGCGCAGGGCCGTCAATACGGCCAGAACCAAACAACCGCGGCGGAGCTCCAGCCGCAGGTTTTCGAACAATTCTGGATTCGGGGTATGTACCGTGTCCGGCATAGTATGCGTCATATAGTGTATGACACACAGTATATTGTCAAGGTCTTTTGTAAGCGGGGCGAAAAAATTACCGGACAATTTCTAATCAGCCGCTAACCTGCTTGTTTTTCAATACGAAATTAACCTTTACTTCCCCAGCTGCCGATATTGTTTGCTAAGGCTTACACCCTTCGGGGAGATGCTTGCACGTGTATTCATGGAAATCAGTCACCTAAGCCCGGCCATCCTCCGCTCGTATTTGGCGTTGTTCACGCCTGCCGGCCTCGAGGCATGGAGCCTTTATTTGTTTATCGGGCTGATAGTTCTGTTGGCTTATCAACAGTGGCGTGTGGTCCAACTTCGCAAAAATGCAGTGAAGCGGGAGGAATTATTTCGCATCGTGGCCGAGAACGCCGCCGACATGATCGCGTTGGTAGATATCAAAGGACACCGACTTTACAACAGTCCGGCATACGAAAAGATGCTGGGATATACATCCGATGATTTGGCCAAGACGTCTGCCTTTGAGCAAATTCATCCTGAAGACCGTATGAAAGTGTTGGAGGCTTCGCGGGAAGCGCGTCGCACCGGCGTAGGCGCCAAGCTTGAATATCGCATTAAACATAAGAACGGTATGTGGAAGGTCCTGGAATCGACCGCCAATACCATCAAGAATGCAGACGGGGATGTCGAGAAACTGGTCATCATTAATCGTGACATCACCGAACGCAAAGCGGCTGAAGAACAGCTGGAGCAGAATTCCTTTCAAGACCATATGACGGGGCTGCCGAACCGGCGGCTTTTTCTGGACCGTCTGCAACGTTCGTTCGCGCGCGCCAAGCGCATTCCTGATTACCGGTACGCAGTGTTGTTTGTAGACCTTGATGGCTTCAAGGCATTCAACGAATCCATGGGAGCAGCGGTTGGTGATCTGGTGATTACTGAGACTGGACGCCGCATTGCAGCTTGCCTCCGCAATGATGACACGGTCGCCCGCCCGAAAGGCAAGCTTCCGATTGCTGATATGTTGTCTTTGCTGGGTGGAGATGAATTTACCGTACTGCTGGAGGGAATCAACGATCCCAGCGATGCCATGCGGGTGGCGAGGCGAATCCAGGCCGCTGTGGCCGCGCCTTTCGTAGCAGACCACCAGCAGGTATTAGTCTCGGCCAGCATTGGAATTGCCCTGAGCACGACCCCTCATGAAAAAACAGAAGATCTTCTTCAGGATGCCGACGTCGCCATGCGACGTGCGAAAGCCCGCGGCGGAGCGCGGTGCGACGTCTTTGATGAGGCCATGCATAAGCAGGCCCTGCGCCGGCTTACTCTTGAAGCAGAATTACAGACCGCACTCGATCAGGGACAGTTCCAGCTATGTTATCAGCCCGTCATAAACCTGGCGACAAATCAAGCTACTGGATTTGAGGCATTGCTACGCTGGCAACATCCGGAGCAGGGGCTGATTTCTCCCTATAAATTTCTCGAAACAGCGGAGAACTTTGGACTCCTTTTCTCCATTGGAAAGTGGGTGGTCCGCGCCGCATGCCGGCAGATGCAGGAATGGCACATGACCAATTCCCTGCCCGATCGGTTCAACATGACGGTCAACATCTCTGCCCGGCAACTCTCCAACGCCAATTTTGTAGCCGATATTAAATCGGCCATTAAGGAAACGGGAATTGATCCTTCACGACTGCAACTGGAGATCAATGAAAATGCGGTCATGGCTGATCTCAAACAGGCCGCGGAAGTCATCCACCAGCTTAAGCATTTAGGAGTGCGCATCAGTATCGGCGATTTTGGAACTGGACTCTCTTCCATCGGCTGGTTGCGGCGTTGTCCGCTGGATGAGCTGAAGATCGACCGGTCTTTGATCAGCAGCATGGCGGCAGATAATGCTAATTGCGATGTTGTGCAGCTGATTGTCGTGCTGGGACGGAACCTGAAACTGCGTGTGGTCGCCGAAGGCGTAGAAAATATCGGACAACTCGAACTACTTAAAAAGTTAAATTGCGAATTTGGCCAAGGCTATTTCTTTTCGCAGCCGGTGAATGCACAACAGGCTGCGCAGACCCTGCAACAGTTGAGCCTGCTTACACAAGTTGCCGCCGGTGGAAATTAGTTATTAATCTTCGTCCAGATACTCTTGTGGCACATCGTCTTCCAGCACCTCATGAGTATGGACTTCGGCAGTCTCATCGTCATCAGCTTCCTCTACGCCCGCCACTGCGCCAGCCTCAAAGGTGTTCCCTTCCTCTAGCAATTCGTCAACGCTTTCTGAATCCGCGGCTTCGCGCCGGGATATTCCCTGAAAGTCGCCCGATTGCTTGCCGGAACGGGCACTTGCAGCAGATCGCGCTACCGGATTTTCGATCTGTTCTTTCTCCCGAATCCGCTTCTTTGGCGCTTTGGCCACTTTTTTAGACGCAGATTTCTTTTTAGTTAATTTTTTTGGAGTAGTCTTCTTCGCGGACGCCTTTTTCTTAGCTACTTTTTTCATAGCAGCTGATTTTTTGCTGGTTTTCTTTGACTTTGCAGTTTTCTTTTTGGTTTTCTTTTTCGTAGCCATGGGCGCAGTTTACCACTTACCTTCGCGCCACGAAATCCGACCCCCGGTGTCCGTATAATTTGATTGGGTTGAGGGCCAGATAACGCGAAAGGTTACGGCAATACGAAACGCCATTTATGACTAGCTCGAAGGTAGACTCCAGCATTGATGAGTACCTCCGTAAGAGATTAAATGCCGGTTGAGGGTGCTATCCCCCACCTGGCCGGGATCGAGATGTATGGCAATTCCATCCCCGTCGGCACGGTGGGTGGTGATCTCTTTGAGTACCTCAATTTTCAGCAGCGCTACAACATCGATGCCCGCATCGCCCAAGCCCTAAGACTGGCTGAGGAGTATCTGATGCCCTTGCATGAGGGCCAGACTCCCCGCAATGCGATAGATGATCACGTACAGTGGCTGAAAGCAAAGCCGGGCTACAGCACTACACAGGGAGCAGAATACCGGCACGCAAAAAGCTCCGAGCAGTTGCGCGTCGCTGAGGTTTTGCAGGAGCTCTACACCACCGCAGGTGTCTTACTGGTGGATGCGCAAGGGCATGGAATCATATCGGCGAAGATCGCCTCTACGGTGCACGATACCTTCCACGCTTTCATTCTTTCCGAACTGGATCAGAATGGAAAGATCACTCCAGAGTTTTTCGAGAACATCAATCTGCGGCTCGCCTTGTCAGTCACCGCGCGCAACGCTCTGGGACGAAACGCGGACGACCATTCACGGGAAATTGCGACTATGCTGTATGGCGAAATCCGCCCGGACGGACGCTTCCGTTTTGTAAACTTCGGGCACCCTCCCCCGTTGGTGTTCTCCGCCGAGTACGGAGCGTTTGTGGAAATGAATAAAGATCACATGGTGCAGTTCCCTGCCCTTGGGTTGGAAATTCCGGAAGATCATCCCGACCGGAATAAGTATCTGTCTATGAAGCTGAGGCAAAGACAGATGAATTCCTCGGACGTGGCTGAGTTGACGCTCATGAGCCCGGGGGACATTCTCTTTCTGTATTCAGACGGAGTCTACGACGGCAGCGATGAAGGCGAGCGGCTGCACCTTGAACAGGTGGTGCGTGAACATAAGGGCGAATCGGCCAGAGCAATATGCAATGCGATTTTGCAGCACGCGGTGAAAGAGGACGAATATCTGAAGCAGATTGGCGAAGAAGACCGCGTCGACGATAAGACGGCGTTCATTATTAAGCGCACATTCGTCCGCTAAAAACATCTGGTTGCAAAACTTTCCTAGCTTTGAACTGTACTTGTTCTCTGCCAGCAAAGATTGGCCTCACACGCTCGCAACTTGCTAAATTGGTTTTGTTTTGATTTAGAAAATCGTTTTTTGGCGAAGATAACAAACGAAACCGAATATTCCGCGTAAACATTTCTTTAAAACAAGAAGAATCAAAACCTATCCGCTTACATCAAAAAATCATCCGTATCTTAACTCTACAAATGCAAACGTTGACAAATATGTGACAAATCACAGCGCTACTTTAGATATTGTCTATCCATACAATCAAATAAGCGGCGCCGCTTTTGCGATCACCCCCAGGGTCCCTAAGCCAGAGAACGCACAAGACAGTTCACACATTTTTATTCAAAGCCTTTGGCGGCTCCGGACCCCAATCCAAGAGAATTGTTTTGCAAGGAGGCACAGCTTGGCAGCACCATCTCTTTCGCCGATCACCACCGCTGACAATAACAGTAGTGCGGCAAATTCATTATTCAGCGCTTTGTATGCGGAATTGCATCGCCTGGCGAAACGGGAACTGGCGCGCCGCGCAGCCCCGGTCAGCGTCAGTGTCACCACGCTCTTGCACGAAGCCTACATTGATATGTCGGCACGCACCAAAGTCCAATTCCCCGATCAGGCGCGCTTTATGGGATATGCGGCCCGCGTCATGCGTGGAATTATCATCGATCATGCCCGCAGCCATAGCGCCATCAAACGGGGCGGAGAATTCGAAATTACCGCGCTTGAAAATCATGATGTCGAAAACCCCGTGAATGCGAAAGAGCTTTCAGAGATAAGCGATGCCCTCGATCAACTCGCCAAGGTTGAGCCTGACCTGGCAGAGGTGGTAGATCTGAAATTCTTTTGCGGGTTCTGTTTTGCTGAAATTGCCGTCATGCAAAAACTGTCGGAGCGGACCGTACAAAGGAAGTGGGACAAGGCGCGCATCTATCTTCGCCAGAGCATTTGTGTGGACCCACTCCAGGAATAAAATCCCGATGTCGCCAATTACTCCCCATCAATGGCAGTCGCTCAGTCCTTATTTGGACAAAGCGCTGCGAATGCCCGAGAAGCAACGGGCAACATGGCTTTCTTCGTTGTATGAAGAGGACCCTGATTTGGCGCGGGACCTCGAGATTCTTCTCCAGGACCACGTCGTGGCGTCAGAGGAAGGTTTCATGGAGAAGGGTGTGACGCGATGGCCTGGCCTCGCCGGTGAGACAGTAGGCGTATACACCTTGATATCGATGATCGGTCAAGGTGGGATGGGCACTGTCTGGCTGGCAGAGCGCAATGATGGAAGATTTGAGCGGCAGGTAGCGGTGAAATTGCTCAACATCTCGCTAATGGGAGCAGGCGGTGAGGAGCGGTTCCGCCGCGAAGGCAATATTCTAGGCAGGCTGGTACATCCGCATATCGCGCAATTAATTGATGCCGGCGTTTCGCGGGCCGGTCAGCCTTATCTGGTCCTTGAACATATCGAAGGCGACCATATTGATCAGTACTGTGACAATCACCATCTCACGGTTGAAGCGCGAATTCGGCTGTTTCTCGACGTGCTGTCCGCGGTAACGAAGGCGCACACCAGCCTGATCGTGCACCGTGACTTGAAGCCTTCGAACGTATTAGTGCGAAATGACGGCAAGGTGAAACTGCTCGATTTTGGCATTGCAAAGTTTCTGGAAGGCGATGGGCAGATGGGCGAAGCGACTCTTCTGACCGTCGAAGGTGGTCGCGCCTTGACCCCTCAATTTGCCGCTCCTGAACAGTTGACCGGCGATGCCATAACCACGGCGACCGACGTTTATGCCCTTGGCGTGCTGCTATTTATTTTGCTGACTGGACAACATCCGACTGGCGGCACGCTACGCGCGGCTGCGGACCTGGTGAAGGCCGTAGTTGACACTGAACCAGCACGCGCCTCCGACGCTGTTGATTTGTTTCCCACAGGCAATGCGAACACAACCGCCCTGGCAACTCAACGCGGCACTACTCCTGACAAGCTTCGCCGTGTGCTGCGCGGCGATCTCGATACCATCATTGCAAAAGCCCTGAAGAAAGATCCCAGCGAACGCTATGCATCTGTCGCAGCTCTGGGAGATGACCTGCGCCATTACCTGAAAAATCAGCCGATCACGGCGCGGCCTGACACACTAACCTATCGGGCCGCAAAATTCATCTGGCGTAATGGAACCGCGGTCGTTCTGGCAACGCTAACCATTGTTGCCATATCGGCCGGCATTGTCGGGACATTGATTGAGACCCAGAAAGCACGCACGCAGCGTGATTTTGCTTTACGCCAAGTGGAGCAAACTGAAGCACTGGATGAATTTCATCAGTTTCTGCTCTCCGACGCAGCACCTTCCGGCAAGCCGTTCACCATTAATAAATTGTTGGAACGAGCCGAGCACATCGTGGAACGGCAGCATGGGGCCAACGATCCTGATCGGGTGGAGCTGATGATCTCAATCGGCCGCCAATATGTGGAGCAGGACCAGGAAGCCAGCGCCACACGCATCCTCGAAGAAGCTTACAAACTCTCTCGCAGCTTGAGGGATCTGATCTGTGCGCTCGGATGCATCCTGCACATTGGCATCGTCGCTGGCACGCGGGGCGGAACTGGAACGCGCGGAAGTGCTCTACCAGGAAGGTATGCGCGAGCTGCCACAAGGCCCGCAATTTGCATTGCAGCGCATCTCCTGCCTGCAAAGCGGGAGTGAGATTGTCCTCGAAACCGGGGACATCAAAGAAGGCATTGCTCGAGCAGAAGAAGCGCAACATGTGCTTAGGGAATCACCTTTTGATTCGGATGTGCTGGAGATGCATTGCTGGTCGGATTTGGCAAAAGTTTATGGCGCAGCGGGACGGGACGAGGAAGCCGTAGCAGCGTACGAAAAGTCAGGCGCGCTGTTGACGTCGCTCGGGCGTGATGAAACCGGAACCGCACTCACACTATTCAATAACTGGGCTTTGCAGTTGCATCAGATGGGACGCCCGTTGGAGGCGGAAGCATTATTCCGCCGCGCCATTGAAATCGGCAAGACCGGCGAAGGAGAGGAAGTTCAATCTCCGGTCGTACTCACCAACTATGCCCACAGCCTGCGGGAGTTGGGTCGTCTGGACGAGGCGGCCAAATATGCCGAACGAGGGTATAACGATTCGAAGCGTGTGGGCATTGAAATCAACCACGCATTGCTCGAGCGGGCGAGAATTTATACCGCTCAAGGGAAGCTGGACCTTGCCTCCGCGATGCTGACTGAAGTAGAACCGAGGCTGCGGCGGACCTTGCCAGCCGGCCATTTTGCGTTTGCGGTGCTCGCACTGGAAAAGGCGCGAAATGAATCAGCCCGCGGCGATATTTCCTCCGCACAGAAATTAGTGGATCAAGCGGTGGAGATTAACGAAGCTGCCATCAAAGCCGGCAAGGAAGGCAGTTTCTATTTGCCGACAGTGCTGGTAGGACGAGCTGAGATTGAGCTTCAAGGCGGTCACGCGGATTTGGCCATCGCAGATGCATCCCGGGCTTTAGATGTTTTAAAGAAAGTAATGAAATCGGGGACGTTCTCCTGCGTTCAAGGCAGGGCATTTTTAGCTTTGGGGCGGGCGCTGCAAGCCCAAAGCAAACCGGATCAGGCACGAACGGCATTCCGTTCCGCTGCGGAAAACCTGCAAGGTACTATTGGCCCGAATCACCCCGATACCCTCCATGCCCGGCGGATGTCGGAATCCCGAAGCTAGCGCGAAAATTATTTTTCATTGGCCTGTCATCTTTTTTCTCTTCTTTGCGATCTATCTAGTAAGTGACCAAAAAATAATTCCTCGCTGCTCGCATGGGGGTGTGGGCAGCTTGGAGTTATTGAGGACACTTGTCAGTCGGGTCCAGCGCTAGCCTCCAGGGGCTTGGATTACCGTGCGTCCCTCCCCTGTGCAGTAACCACGGCCAAGCTCCTGGGAACCAGCTGTAGTTTTTCGGCTCGCCTATTTTGGTTTTTTCGCCAATGCTTTGCGGAGGAAATTCCACATAGAGTCATAGGAATCGAACTCCACCAGTTCGATACCTGCAGGCTCGCCTCTGAGGTGGTTGGTTTCCGCACCCTTGCAGGTCAAGTAAAAAGCGCTTGGACAATCGTAGTCTCTCTCTTTCCTAAAGGGAACGAAGTTTCTAGCCCGTTGGTGCAGTAACCACCAAAGTGGCCAATCATCCCGCGACAATGAAACACCAACAAAGATCAGCGGAGCCAGGAAAAACAGGTCATACCACGATTTCACCCGGTCCCACAGCTTCCAATACACTTCACTCGGCGGACGCAACTCATATTGGCTATAACTCCCGTTCCAATCAAACCAGCTGTTCATCATGCCATCCCTATAGTCTTCATACTGCATGAGGCGTTGATCGTAGTTCGAATGGCCAATTTCAAGGGTACCTGGATTTGTGATATCACCATAAGGGAACCATACGTTCGTGCCATACCGGTCATCAGCGCGATTGGATAGACGGACGTGACGATAGAGAAATGAGCTCCTGCCAGGCGCCTTTTTTAACCGCGACGTAGGAACGTGCCGGATAATCCTTCGATCAGTATTGAAGCAAACGATGTTGGCGAACCTTGCATTCAGAATTTCTGCATACAGACTTTTACTTTCCAGATGTTTTGCCTCAACCTGCTTCAATCGTTTGCAAACTGTGCTCCGGAGGGCTTTCTCAGCGGAATGCAAACTAATTCTCCGGGCCGAGGCATAAAGCTCGACCAGACAAGTCCACTGCAATGCAGAAGATTTCAGCCGGTCGAAGGTCTCAGCGTCACCGCGCGCCTTGATCCACAAGGACTTGAGGATGTGGTTCCAGCCGTCTTTGGGTTCACGCCCGCGCATGCGGGCGGCTTGAATATTCATCCCTTCCCCGAGGACAAGTACGCTGGCCCTCATTTCGTCCTGTCCGACCGTTTCGTTGAGGGTGCTTAACAGGCGTTTCTTGACGTCGGCATCAATCATGGGAAATCCAGCCGAGGAACGTGTCCCAAAGCTCTTGTGGAGATTCGAACGAGACGACCCGCATGCCGGGCAGCAGATTGAAATGGGGCGGAGAGACATCACCAGTTTTTCGAATGGTGATGTAATAAGTCGGCGCTACGAAGCGATGTTTGAATCCACGTGTCCGTAACAGCCACCATAGTGGCCATTCATCTGCCAACAACCCACACCCTACAAAGACCAGCGGCCGATGAAGAATCAAATCGAACCAGGTCAGGGCGTCGCAACAAGTTCCAGATTTAGTCTTTGTTGTTCCGATTTGCCGTGAGTTTGGTTTGTAGCGCCATGCATTGCCAAGCTGCCGCAAATGCTCACGGAAGATGCCGATATAGAAACCGTATTTTCTTACTCCCAGTTTAATGGTGGCAGCTTTTTTCACATCGCCGTGGGGATACCATATGCGAGTGACACCATCCGGTGAATGGACAGTGCTATGGCGGAACATGCTTTCCCCATGGCCGCCATGCGGACATGGGTTAGGACCAGACACAAATTTGTTCGACTTGCAGCTCAGCGCGATGCGCCGGTCGAAGTTCAGGGAAATGATGTCTTCGAATCCAGCCGTTGCCACATCGCGATAGAGGCGGAAATTTTTGCATTCTTGCTCTTGCCTTTTGAGTTCCTCGCAGACAAATGTCTGCAACTGACCTTCTGCTTTGTAGGGATAGACATCCATTCTTTCGGCCCAGTTACACAGCATGGTTTCCCATAAGGCAAGGTTGGAACTGGAGTACGTTTGCAGTTGTTTCTCTGAAATATTGATCCGTTGACCAATTTTGACTAGAAGCCGCCACCAATCATCGCGGTCTTTGTAGCCCTCCATCGTCGCCGCTTGCAGATTGAGGCCTGTGCCGAAAACTGGAACACAAGCGCGGAGGCCGCTGGCGGTTTTACGGAATAGACCTGCCAGTATTTCCCGGTCGTCACTGGACTTTTTGGATTTACTTTTCACTGCTGCCAACTATCGTGTCTCAAACGTACTGTAGAATCAGAGTGCTGGCCCACCTGCCCGGGTGGCGAAACTGGCAGACGCACAGGACTTAAAATCCTGGGTCTCGGAAGAGACGTACCGGTTCAATTCCGGTCCCGGGCACCAACTAAATCTCGCCGTCAGGCGCACGTCAGCACCGAAATTCTTTTGGTAAAAATGAGTGATGTAAGGTTAGACGTGCCGCCGCAAATCAGCTTTTCGTAACGTGATAATCGGCACTACTCCAAGTATTGCCGCCAACGATAAGGTGAAACTGCCAGGCTCTGGGATGGGAACAGGTTTGGGACCTGCGCTGCGAACCAAAAAGTTGTCGAGGAAAAATGCGCCGGTATTCGGATTTCCGATAAATTTGGCCGAATAGTTC
>CAWBXL010000205.1:0-13277 GCA_963792305.1 uncultured Acidobacteriaceae bacterium
GTCTGTGTTGTGGAAATGCAGAGTGAAGGTGGCGCCGCCGGCGCCGTTCACGGTGCCCTCCAGACCGGGGCGCTGGCCACCACCTTCACTGCATCGCAGGGCTTGCTGCTGATGGTCCCCAACATGAACAAGATTGCCGGCGAACTGACGCCCACGGCGTTTCATGTTTCGGCGCGCACCTTGGCTACACATGCGCTTTCGATTTTTGGCGATCACTCGGATGTGATGTCGTGCAGAACTACGGGGTTCGCGATGCTGTGCTCCAACTCGGTCCAGGAAGCAATGGACATGGCGCTGATCGCGCATGCAGCCGCTCTCGAATCCCGTATCCCTTTCCTGCATTTCTTTGATGGCTTCCGTACTTCGCATGAAGTGAACAAGATTCGAAATGCTCAGCGAAGATGATCTGCGCGCGCTGATCAATATGGACCGGGTCATCGAGCACCGGCAGCGTGCCTTGTCCCCCGATCATCCGGTATTGCGCGGCACGGCGCAAAATCCGGACGTTTATTTCCAGGCGCGCGAGGCAGTGAGTCCTTACTACGCAGCTTGCCCGGAATAAAGTGCAGGAAGTCATGGACAAGTTCGCAAAAGTCGTCGGCCGCTCCTACCGCCTGTTCGACTATGTTGGCGCCCCAGATGCTGAGAACGTAATTGTCATGATGGGCTCGGGTGCGGAAACTGCGCAGGAGACAGTCGAGCATCTGGTCGCTTCGGGCAGAAAAGTCGGGTTGTTGAAAGTTCGGCTGTATCGGCCTTTTTCCGTAGAGCATTTCCTCCAGGCACTTCCCAGCACCGTGCGAAAGATCACGGTGCTGGATCGTACCAAAGAAGCCGGCGCAGCCGGCGACCCGCTCTATCTCGACGTGGTCAATGCGATTCAGGAAGGCTTGAAGCGCGGGTATGCGTCCGACACATCGCGCCCGTCGTTCTTGGCGGACGTTACGGACTTTCCTCAAAAGAATTTACCCCCGCCATGGTGAAAGCGGTTTATGACAACCTGGCACGCCATCACGAAAGATCATTTCACCATCGGCATCAAGGACGACGTCAGCCACACCAGCCTGAGCTACGATCCGGAGTTTTCGATCGAGCCGGACAGCGTCGTTCGCGCGATGTTTTACGGCCTGGGCGCCGATGGCACAGTCGGCGCCAACAAGAATTCGATCAAGATCATCGGCGAAAACACCAGCAACTACGCCCAGGGCTATTTCGTCTACGACTCCAAGAAGTCCGGCGCAATGACGGTTTCGCATCTGCGCTTCGGTCCCGAGCCGATTCACTCCAGCTATCTGATCACGAAGGCCAATTTTGTCGCCTGCCATCAGTGGATATTCCTGGAACGCTACGACATGCTCAGCTCCCTGGTGAGGGCGGCGTGTTTCTGCTCAACAGCCCCTTCGGCGAAAGAAGAAGTCTGGGACCACCTGCCGCGCCAGGTGCAGCAACAACTGATCCAGAAGAAGGCGAAGTTTTATGTCATCGATGCCTACCAGGTGGCGCGCGACACCGGCATGGGCTCGCGCATGAACACCATCATGCAGGTTTGTTTCTTTGCCATCTCAAAAGTGCTGCCGCGGCGAGGAGGCGATTGAGGCGATCCGCAAGTCGATTCGCGATACTTACGGCAAGAAGGGCGAAGATGTCGTCCAGAAGAACTTGAAGGCGGTGGACGAAACTCTGGCCCATCTGCACGAAGTCAGAGTTCCGGAAGCCGCCAGCAGCACAATCGAGATGCCTGCGCCGTTTGCTGGCGGAGGCCCCCAAGTTTGAGCGCGAGGTGCTCGGCGCAATATACGCCGGCCACGGCGACGATATTCCCGTGAGCGCTTTTCCCTGCCGACGGTACTTTTCCGACCGGTACGGCAAAGTGGGAAAAGCGTAATCTCGCGCTCGAAATTCCGGTATGGGACACCAAAACCTGCATCCAGTGCGGCAAGTGCGCGATGGTTTGCCCGCATGCCGTGATTCGCATCAAGGTGTACGACTCCAAAGAACTGGACGGGGCGCCCGCAACCTTCAAACAACCGAAGCGCGCGACAAAGAATGGCAGGGACTGAAGTACACCATTCAGGTTGCGCCGGAAGATTGCACCGGATGCGGTATCTGCGTGGACGTGTGCCCGGCCAAGAACAAGAGTGAAACCCGGCTGAAGGCCATGAACATGGAAGCGCAGCCGCCGCTTCGCAGAGCCGAAAGCGAGAACTGGAAGTTCTTCCTGAATCTTCCGGAACTCGATCGCAGGAACATCAAGCTGACCACGATCCGGCAGCAGCAAGTGCAGGAGCCGCTGTTTGAATTCTCCGGCGCCTGCTCCGGCTGCGGTGAAACGCCTTATCTGAAGCTGGTTTCGCAACTATTCGGCGATCGCGCGATCATCGCCAATGCTACCGGGTGCTCCTCCATTTACGGCGGCAATCTGCCCACGACTCCCTGGAGCAAGAACGCCGAAGGCCGCGGGCCAGCATGGTCGAATTCCCTGTTCGAAGACAATGCCGAATTCGGCCTCGGCTTTCGCGTTTCGGTCGACAAGCAAACCGAATTTGCCCGCGAACTGACAAAGCCGTCTGTCGGCCGAGATCGGCGACGAGCTGGCCGCAGCCATCCTGACTGCACCGCAACACGATGAAGCCGACATTCACGAGCAGCGGCAAAGAGTGGCGCTGTTGAAAGAAAAGATTACAAAACTCGAATCGCCCTGAAGCCAAACAACTTCTCGCGGTCGCCGACATGCTGGTCAAGAAAAGTGTCTGGATCGTCGGCGGCGACGGTTGGGCTTATGACATTGGCTATGGCGGCCTTGATCACGTGCTGGCTAGTGGACTCAACGTCAACCTCTTGGTGCTCGATACCGAGGTTTACTCCAATACGGGAGGGCAAGCGTCCAAGTCCACCCCACGGGCCGCCGTAGCCAAATTTGCCGCGGGAGGTAAGCCCGCTCCCAAGAAAGACCTGGGCCTCATGGCGATGAGCTATGGCAACGTTTACGTCGCCAGCGTGGCCATGGGTGCGAAAGACGAGCACACGCTGAAGGCATTTCTCGAAGCCGAAGCCTACGATGGTCCGAGCATCATCATTGCCTACTCGCACTGCATCGCACATGGAATCAACATGACGACCGCCATGACCGATCAGAAGATGGCGGTGGATTCCGGTCACTGGCTGCTCTATCGCTACAACCCGGAACGCAATCTCACGGGAGAGAACCCGCTTGGTCCTCGACTCGCGCACGCCAACCAAGAAGGTCAAAGAGTTCCTGCAACAGCAGACCCGCTTCCAAATGCTTGCCAAGAGCAAGCCGGAAGACGCCAAGCGGTTGTGGGAGCAGGCGCAAAATGATGTCGAAGTACGTTACAAGATGTACGAATACCTGGCACAACGCGGCAAGGAACAGCGGGCCAATGCGCCAGACAAGGCGACGGAACGGCCAGTTCCGGTGAGTTCCAAGTGACCGGCACGGTTCGCGAGGAGGATTCTATGATCGACCTGAGCACAACTTATTTGGGACTTAAGCTGCGTACACCGTTAGTAGCCTCAGCCTCTCCGCTCTCGCACGATCTGGACAGCATCCGCCGCCTGGAAGATGCCGGCGCATCGGCGATCGTTTTATATTCATTGTTTGAAGAACAGATACGCCAAGAAAATCAGAACCTGGAGCACGACCTGGAAGCTGGCAGCGAAAGTTTCGCCGAATCACTTACATATTTCCCGCAGTCCTTCGATTTCCACACTGGCCCGGAAGAATACCTGAAACAAATTGTCAGAGCGAAAGATGCAGTCGATGTCCCGATCATCGCCAGCCTGAATGGCTCGAGCCTGGGTGGTTGGACGGACTACGCGCAGCGGATCGAGCAAGCCGGCGCGGATGCGCTGGAATGCAACATCTATCACATTCCCACGGACATGCACGCCTCGTCCGAGCAAGTGGAGAACACCTATCTGGATATCCTCCGGGCAGTGAAGCTGGCGGTTCATATTCCCGTGGCCGTCAAAATCAGCCCGTTCTTTAGCAATCTGGCGAACATGGCGAAGCGCCTGGACGGAACTGGCGCCGATGGCCTGGTTCTGTTCAACCGTTTTTACCAGCCGGACATTGACCTGGAAAATCTGGAAATCCGTCCCAATGTTTTATTGAGCACGCCGCAAGACCTCCGCCTGCCACTGACCTGGATCGGAATTCTCTATGGACGAGTGAGGGCCAGCCTGGCAGCTACCAGCGGCATTCACCAGGCAGAAGATGTAGTCAAGATGCTCATGGTCGGCGCCAACGTCACTATGATGTGTTCAATATTGCTTCGCGAAGGACACGATCATCTCCGCTTCGTGGAACGGCAACTCGAGCAGTGGCTGGCCGATCATGAATATCATTCCGTGCATCAGTTGCAAGGGAGCATGAGCCAGTTGCGCTGTGCCGATCCTTCTGCGTTTGAACGTGCCCAATACATGCGGGCGGTAAAAGGCACGCAGTTTCTGCGTCGCGATAGTGTTACATGGGCACAGATCCGGTCCGACTAAGATTCTCCGCTTGATTCTCATAAAGAGGATTCGCGATGCCTACGACCGACCTCGAAAATCGCACCATGGTCCACAACATCGTAGTAGCAACAGATTTTTCTTTGGCATCGAGACGGGCTGTCTTATGTGCTTCGTTCATTGCCGAAGACAATCGTGCCAAGTTGTTTGTGCTCCATGCGACGCCGTCCGCAGATCAAATGGCGCCGCTCAACCCATTGCCGTCCAGGCTTGATCTGGATCTGGTGAAAACAGAAGAGCATTTTGCCGACTTGGCAGGATCGGAATGGTTTCATCACTTCCAACACAAAGAGATTTTGGCCCGCGGAGATATAGGTGATGTGGTCGCTGACCTCCTGGAACGAAACAAAGGTGACTTGCTGGTAATCGGGACCCGCCGCAAAAGAGGATTGAACCGACTTGGCTCTGTGGCCGAGCGCCTCTTCCGGAATACCGCCTGCCCCGTGATGACGCTGGGCCCGTCGGACCTTCCTCCCAGGCAGATCAGGCGGGTTCTCTATGCAACCGATTTCAGTCCGGCTTCTATAAGCGCCCTTAGCTACGCCATAGACTTTGCCAATCGGGACAATGGAGAGTTTATCCTCCTGCACCTGACACCCCCGGCCCGACAGGAATATGTTGGCCCATCCTGGTATCCGAACCGCGACTTAGTGGGTCGCGAGAACATGGACAAGCATAACGTCCTGACCCGACTGACCAGCCTGCTCCCCTCATCCGACGGGCTTCAGTGCAAAGTGAAATACCTGGCCGAGACCCACTATGCCGCTGAAGGCATCATCACCCTTGCGTCGGATTACCATGCCGATTTGATCGTACTGGGAGTACGCGACTCCGGCAGAAACGACGCTTCCATCGCGGATCATGTGCGTTGGCCTATTGCCTATGAAGTCGTCTGCAACGCCGGATGCCCCGTCCTGACCATACGCGCGTGATTCATGTTGGACGGTGATTGAAATCACAGCTTGATGTAAGAGCAAGCACTGCCCAGTTATCGAGGTAAGAACCACAATCAGTCCAGAAACATCTTGGGAGGATTGCGATGCCAACCCTGGAACTCGAAAAAAGCACAACGTTCAAGAATATCGTCGTGGCCACGGACTTCTCCGAAGCCTCTCGCCGCGCCGTTCAGTATGCTGCTGACATTGCCGGAGACAACGACAGCCAACTCTTTGTCCTGCATGCAAGTCCTCCGGAAGTGCGCCTACCGGTTCCGCTGGATCCTCTCCCAACGGCGCTCGATCCGGCGGTCATCTATGCAAGGGAGAGCATGTACAAGCTGGGCCACTCTAAAACTTTTCAGGATCTACATCACGAAGAAATCCTGGAACGCGGGTCTGTCTGGGAGGTTGTGAAAGACGTTTCAGAAAAGAAACGAGCTGACTTGGTTGTGCTGGGAACCCATGGCAGGACCGGGTTGAAGAAGCTGGTGCTCGGATCCGTAGCGGAGGAAGTGTTTCGTTGTGCGGCGTGCCCGGTACTCACGGTGGGGCCAGCGGCAGTGTCGACCAACCCGATTCGCAAGGTTCTATTCGCCACCGATTTTGGCCCAGCCTCTGCACATGCGCTGCCCTATGCTGTGGACTTCGCCAATCGCGACGGAGGCGAACTGATCCTGCTGCATTTGACCCCGCCCATTCCCATCGAATATGTGGGACCGACCTGGTATCCGAATGGCGGTATTGTTGACCGCGAAGAAATGGACAAGCAGGAATTCTTGCCGAAACTGGTACGCTTGCTTCCCTCCCACGAAGGACTGAAGTGCAACGTTAAGTACCTCGTTGAGACGCATTTCCCGGTGGAAGGGATTGTCAATATGGCTAGAGCCTACAAAGCGGACTTGATCGTGATGGGCATACGAGACTCCGGCAGAAATTCTCCGCGCCTCGCTTCCCATATGCCGTGGGCAATTGCCTATGACGTGGTCTGCCAGGCCGAGTGCCCGGTTTTGACAGTCCGGGCCTGACGCCTGACCTGCTCAAATTGAGTCGTGCCTTCCAACTTCGGGAGGAGCCCCGAAGCGCGGATCGTGAGCCTCCTCACGCACCGCGCTTAGGGCGGAGATCACTTCGCGAATGTAGTAACCGGTACCGGCCAGCAGACAAATCATACTGGTTACAAACACCGCGACCGCGACCATGGCCGACTCTTCCCAGTAAATTCCAAGACCCAGCAGGAGACAGGAAACGATCGCTCCTGCCAGGGAAATCAGCGAAAGCAGGAAAGCGCGCCGGATCAATTCAGCCCGGCGTTCTATAGAGTTGATCTGGGCCGTGTAGGCTTCCGCTTCGTCCGTGCACTCCTTGCGTAAAGCGTCGTACTTGGCGCGCGTGTATTGGCGCAACCGGCCCACAATTCCCATCAAGCGCACGTTAATGGAAAGCACCAGTAACGAAATGGCGGACACAAAGATCGCTGGCGCTACAAAGGCTTGAAACAGACGAGGAATATCATGCATGGACTTGTTCCGTGCGGTTGGCCGGCATCAACGATGGCTCTGTCAAAGTCATGACAAGCTGAAGGAAGGCCGGCAATTTTCGCTCCACGCTTTCTGACAATTTCTCACCGTGCGCGAAACATTCTCCACAGAGTGACACCAGGAATGCTCTTGTATCACCCCCCCATGAGTTCCCGGGCCAGAAAAAGAATGGCCTGCGGAGTGAGATCGTGCGCAAACACGGCTGGTATGCAGATCGGCTTTATGGGCTGACATTTGATTTCGCCGGGCATACCGTCCACTGCGGCATCCAGAAATAGCACGGTTTCAGCTTGGCTGACAGAAAATGCCAGCTCGGGTGTCAGTTGGTGAAGCCTTACAATTTTCACATCCTCCGGCAATCCTTGGATCGACAGATCGTCGGCCGCGCGCCACGCCAGACCATCATCACAACGTAGCGGGTTGCCATATCCGATGATCAGAACACGAGGCATATTTTCACGACCTGGGCATAATCATAGCTCCCCATCAACGCTTAAGACGTCACCGGCGAGTACTTTCTGATAAAGGCGTTCGACCGCGGTTGCGCGATTTTTCAGTACTGCGGCCTTATTCAACGTACCTTTATCGGTGATTTCTCGAGCCTCCAAGGAAGGTGGCGAGTCCAGCAGAATTGCTCGCCCAACATGAGTGGAGCTTGCAGGATTCTGCAATAGAAAGGAAGTCAGCCGTTGTTGAAAAGCGGAGCGGACCTCGGGTTGGGCAAGCATCTCCGCAGTCGCGGCAGACTCCTCCAGGCGGGGACACAGGCTCCGGCACTTATCCAGATTGGGAAAGAATAAAGCTGCAACGTAATCCTGGTCCGGAGCGGCAAGCACGGCGTCTTGAAGCAAATCCTCGAAATGCGCGAGCAGCCGGGTGCGCAACGTGCTGGTGCGAACCCAAGTCCCGGTGGAAAGCTTGAACTCCTCATTGATGCGGCCGTCAAACACAAATCCTTTTTCCGGATCGGACGAATCCAGGAATGTGACGGCATCTCCCATGCAGTAGTAGTTTTCTTCGTCGAATGCGCGTTGGTTCAAGTCCGGACGTCGCCAATAGCCTGGGGTGATGGAGGGGCCGCGCAACCTGGCTTCGATCCGATCGCCGATGGGCGCCAACTTGAGTTCCACCCCCGGCGCCGGAAGACCGATCCAGCCGGGAGCGGAACCTTCGATTCCGGTGGACAGCGCAAACGGCGCACTTTCGGTGGCGCCCAGTCCAGTCACAACCAGGATTTCTTCTCCGCAGGTCTCATATGCAATATTTTGGAGTTCGTCCCAGGTATGGCGATTGAGTCCGGCGGCCGCGAAGAACAACAGTTTCAAGCGGCTGAAAAAAGTCTTACGCAGCAGCGCGTCCCCGCGCAGATGTTGAACCAGCATCTCATAACCTTTGGGAACGTTGAAATATGCGGTCGGCGCAATCTCGCGCAGATTACGCACAGTTTCGCAGAAATAAATCAGGGACCGGTCTTCCCTCATCCAGATACAGGGTTCCACCGTTGTACAACACGATGCCGAAATTGTGGCTCCCCCCAAAAGTGTGGTTCCAGGGCAGCCAGTCACACACTACCGGTGGCTGCTCATACAGGCACGGCATCACCTGGCGAAGCATTTGCTGGTTCGAGGTCAGCATCCGGTTGGTGGTAATAACGCCCTTGGGAAGACCGGTGGAACCGGACGTATAGAGAATCTTGAGAATGGTATCGGAGCCAGTTGCGTTATTTATTTCGTCCACGATGAGCGTCGGTTCGGTGTTCTCGAGTTCCGCAAGCGGCAGAGCTGAAATAGTCTCTGGGGCCGCAGTCTTATAAACCACACGAACGCCATCGTTCCGCATCACGGCCTTTAAGGCAGGTGCAAACGCGGCCCCGTGCTCGACGAAAACCATTCCGGGATCAAAATTCTGCCAGACATGCATCAGCGCGGTATATTCTCGTACCGCTAAGGAATAAGCAGGCGCGATTGGCGCATATGGGATACCGACATACATTGCCGCCAATGCAAGCAGGGCATGCTCAATGCTGTTGCCCGACAGAATCATCAGCGGTTTTTTGGGAGAAAGGCCCTCATGCAAAAGCCCTGCAGCGATACGGCGCACACGCACCAGTGAATCCGAGTAAGTTATGGTCTTCCAAATGCCATTGCTTGATCGTTGCGCCAGGAAGACGCGGTGCGGAGCCTGTGTCGCCCAGAATTTTAGAGAATCGGTGACACGGCACGGGTACTCGTCCAAGCTTGTGGTCGAGCGCACATAGACCCGGCTATCTTCTTGCGACTCAAAGATAGCGCGCTGCGAAGCCACATTTACATTTCGGACGGGCCTTCGGGAAAACCTCGGTAGCTGGATTTGACTCTCGCCCACAATCTTCATGACAACATATTAGGCTCACCGGCAGTGACGATCACTTACGCGATCCCAACTCCTTAACGTCCTGACAGACGAAACTAGCGGCATCGTCCGTACTGCCCTTCCCTTTGTATTTTGAAATCTGTGGATATGGGCACAGCGGACGACTCCTTCCAGGAAATGCCACGCCGGTCGCAACCAAGCTGTCTGGTGCGGTTCCCTTTTCTACCCAATCCTGAATAGCACTCAGGTCGTCAAAACTATCGAGGGCGGGGCCTCCTGCACAGTGGTTCATGCCTGCAATCCGGAATAGGCGAGTGAAGTCTTGTGTCTTGGCCATTCCCCCGTTTGCGTCCGCTAACCGGCGGTAGTAGCGAATTAGATCGTTCGCTGAAAAGACTGGATCACTCATGCCTGTGTAGAGGATAAGCTTTCCGCCGCGAGCGCGAAACGCGCTCAAGTCGGTCGAATCGGCATTGATCAGGTCCGCCGACTTTTCGATTCGCTGAGGATCCTTGTCGAAATCAAAGGCGAAAGCGTTTTGCAAAGGTTTTTCGCCGGGCTGCAATGCGACCTGATTCACGAACTGTGGATAGATCATTACGTTGATCGCCGCCGGCATCATATCGTTTCCCAGGATCCACACGCGCCATCCGGGTGCGGCCAACCCGGAATCATAGGGCCAGTCCGAATACAGTGCAGCACCGCTTGAATTGGTTGGACCCGCAAATGTTGTCTCGAGCGCCCGCACTTGCTCTGGCGAAAGGCACGAATCGTTCTTTTCCGCCTTGCATTGCAGCGTTGCGGGATTGAACCGGCACGCGGCCGGATTATCAATCATTCCGTCCTTCAACCCATCGAGTTCGTCGCACGCTTGCAACACCGCACCGCTTAGCAACTTGAGATCGGCATCGGAAAATGCCTTCGACAACTGAGGCATGCCGTTGGGACCCTTAGGCGCGATCTCCGCCATCTTGATGGAGAACCATGCTTCCGCCACCGCCGCGCGGGTCAAATGGAAAGCGGGATCGCCAGCAATAACGCCGTCAAAAAGCGTCGGGTATCGTTGTGCAGCCATCATGGCTTCACGTCCGCCGTTCGAACATCCCGACATGTAGGAATGATGCGGAGCGGAACCGTAATACTGCGCCACAATCTTCTTGGCAATTTGCGCTACCAGATTCGTGGAACGGAATTGGTAATCGGCCCTGGCCTGAGGATCGGCGCCGAAAGAAGCATCCATCGGGTTCTTTGCCTGGTGACCGCCATCGGTGGCAACCACGGCATAGCCGCGGGTCAACGCCGTTTTGAATCCGGGGCGCGCCATTCCGACAGCGGGATTAAGAACTCCATCGAGTCCTCCCCCACCTTGGAACAGAAGGCGGCCGTTCCATGCGTCGGGCAGGCGTAACTGGAACTTGTCGCCGTACTCATTTCCATCGACCCCGGTATGTTTATTGACTTCTCCTTCCACGACGCAGTGGGCAGGCTGCGGAGGAATCGGCGGCATCATCGGTCCCGCCGACCCCATCGAGGCTCCTTCCGGCACGGGTTTCGCGCTGAATATGAGCACATTGTCAATTTGCAGTGAAGTGACATCGGAACACTGCTTCGCCGGTTTCTTTGCAGCAGCGTCGGCGTGCGCCACAGCCGAGAACAGCGCCACCGTCAGAAGGGATAAAACAAAAATCGAGAATTTGCGTCCCAGCCGAACCATATGTCTCCTGATGAACAAGCTGCCGGGACTGGTTGAGATTCCGGCAGTATTGTCAGTAAGAATCTAGAAAGTGAACTTGACGGCGAATTGTAGTTGCCGGGCGGTGCCCACTGTATTGGTGATCTGGCCCGCCGCCGGATTGACGATCCCATTGCCGCTTCCGTCAATACCTGAGAACAAAATTCCATTCGGCAGCCCAAAATTCGGATGGTTCAATAGGTTGAAACCCTCCAATCGGAACTCCACGTTCATCCGCTCAGTAATCTTTGTCATCTTTGCGACGGACAGGTCAAAGTCAAAGAATTTTGGGCCGACCAGCGTGTTGCGTCCCAGATTTCCAATGAAGCCCGCTCCCTGAAGTGCAAAGGCCGATGGATCAAACCATTCATTCACTTTTCCAACGACAGGATTGCTGCTTTCTCCCCACAAGATCAGGCCGTTCTCCGGGTTGCCCCGCGGGATTGTTGAAGCCCACCTGGTCAAATCCATCCTGCACGCCCTAAAGGGGCTTCCAGTACGCGCGGAGACGATCGTGCTGAAGGTCCAGCCCTCGACCAGCCGATTGCCACGGAAAGGCAGGAAATAGGACGCGCTCCCGGTGAAGTTGTGTTTGATATTGAAATCGCATGGCCCCTTGTCTACCGACAGATTGTAGGGATCGGAGCGGCCCTGCTGGCCACTGTTATTTGCCTCTAGACCAAAAGCAATGGAGCCGTAGTCAATACATTTGGAATACGTGTGAGACGCCTGGAACTGAAAGGTTTTTCCGACGTTGCGTGTCAGGTAAAGCTGCAAAGAATCGTATCGTGACGAGCCATCAGGCACGTTGAACGCAAGCGAACCGAGGTTGGGATTATTTCGCGGAGCGTTGAGATAGTTTGGCTTTCCGTTCACCAGCGTAGGAATCGGCGGATTGGTGTCCGTTTGCACCATCAGGTTGTATCCATGCGAACCGACATATGAGACCGTCAGCACGGTATCTTTCCCAAGCGGACGCTGAATCCCAAAGTTGTACTGGAAAATGAAGGGCGTTGTGCCGGGATCATATTCCAATGCCTCTCCAATCGTAGGAATCGGCACCGTGATGCCCTGGAATGGTGTCGGATAGCTGCATGGAGGCCCCAAAAACACGCAAATAGAAACCGCTGTCTGGTAGGGGCGGCGAAAATATAGGCCGGGTGGTAATTGCGCACCTGGATGAGATCGTGAAATACGCCCACTCCAGCGCGGATGGATGTCTTCTGGTCACTGAATGGGTCCCAAACGATACCGACGCGTGGGTCAAAACTTTTAACTGATGGATTAGATGGAAAGACCTTCGACACGGGCGTGCAAGACGTAGTAGCAGGATCACTGGGCGCAATAAATGCGCACAGTTCGTTATGGATCTCGGTCGGATCGGAAACGAAGTCGTAACGAACGCCGGCATTCAGCGTCAGGTTCCTGCTCATCCTCCAAGTGTCCTGCACATAAGGGAAGAGGTTCCATTCGCGAAAACTCCGGGCTGAATTTGCTTTCCCAGGCAAAGCCCCTAACAGAGTGATCGGAGGATCGTTCGGACTGACGGGCTTTCCTTCCAGGAAGCTTTCCACGTTGGGAAAAGTCCAGCCCTGATCGTCGAAGAACCCGTTGGCCAACGGGCTTTGCAGTCTGCGGAATTCCAGGCCGAATTCCAGGGTATGGTTGCCACGGGTCCAGACCATGCCGTCGGAAACGGAAAAAGTGTTTTGGATTTCATAGTCTGGCGTAAAAGAGCTCGGACCGATAGCGCTGAATCCGGGTACGGTCACGTTGCCATCCTGTCGCTTCTCTCCATAAAAGCTAAAAAATGCCAGCGCCGGATTGCTCACGTTGGTGAAAGCGCGCATATTGGTCCGCACGAAGGAGAACCGCGCATCGTTGATCAGCGCCGAAGTGATGACCTTCGTAGCTCCGAGCGTCAAGTACTGATTACGCCCTTCGATTCCTCAGGATAAAGCCCAAGGGCGGACGAAAACGGCTCGGTCAGTGAGCCATTGTCAAAAATGTACCGTGCGAATACAGTGTCGCTGGACGATGATAACCCACCGCGCATTGAAGTAGTCCTCATTGCGGGTTGCGATCCATTCAGGCTGATCTGGGCCGTGGGAGTACCAGCAATGGTGGTGCTCGCTGGGGCGGAAGGATATAGATAACAAGACGACGAATGAAGTACACAACATA
>CAWBXL010000206.1:0-7046 GCA_963792305.1 uncultured Acidobacteriaceae bacterium
CAAATTCAATTTTGTGGCGGCGAGGTCGAAGCGCGCCGCTTGTGCCTCCCATGGATTACTTTCCTGCTCTAGGGAAACGGTCTTCATGATGATCTCCGTAAGATTGCCGTTGGTGGCTCAGTGTGCTGGCCTGCACCGGGACGACTGCCCGGAGTGGGCGGGCGGAACTTCTACAGTATAGGCAGGTGGGGAGAGGGCAATCAAGGTTGGATACCTCGGGGGCTTTAACCCCGTCTAATTTTGATTATTTATCGCAGGGCTGATAAGCCCTGTGCCACCCAAAATCACTTGCGGAATAGATGCCAGGCTTCGCGGTATTTTTTCGAGCTGACCGCCGATCGTCCTGGTGGTGACCTTTTAGAATAAAAGGTATCGTTCTGTTCGATTGGGATGACTCCACCTTCCAGCTACCGCCCGCCGGGCCCCAGCCCTCATTTCCCCATCGGGAATTTTCCGCTGGGCCATAAAAATCCGCTGGCCACATTTGAGAAGTGGGCACACGAAACTGGCCCCAATATCTTTTATTACCGCGCGGGCTGGATCCACGTTTACTTTCTAAATAACCCAGCCTCTTTAATCAGCCACTGGTGACCCAGTATCAGAACTTCCTGAAAGACCATGTGGTGCGCAACTCCCGCTGGATTTTTGGCGAGGGCCTGCTGACTAACGAAGGCGCGTCTTGGCTGCGGCAGCGCCGCATCATTCAGCCGGCTTTCCACCGCAAACATATTTCTTCCTACGGCGAAACCATGGGCTGGCTTCGCGGAAACGATGCTGGCTTCTTGGCGGGACGGCGAAACTCGCGACATTCATCAGGACATGATGCGCCTGACGCTGCGCATTGTCGCCAAAGTGCTTTTTAGCATCGAGGGGGCAGCAGACACAATCAGAAAAAATCGCTGCCGCGTTGAATATTTTGCTGGGACAAGGCGCAGGCGGACGGATGCTGCTGCCTCCATTCTTGCGTTATTTGCCAATCCCCACCATGCGCGCGTGACGTGCGACGTGCCGGCAAACAAATCGATGAAATCGCGTACCAAATGATTCGCGAGCGGCGGGCAAGCTACTAATAACAATGGAGACATGCTCTCCTTATTAATGCAGGCACGTGACGAAGATGGCAGCGGCATGAGCGACAAACAATTGCGCGATGAGGCTGTCACATTTCTTTTAGCGGGACACGAGACTACGGCGCTGTCTTTTATCGTGGGCATGGTATCCTGCTGAGTTTGAATCCGGAAGTCGAACAAAAGCTGCATCAGGAACTACAGCAAGTGCTCGCCCGGACGCGCGCCGCAAGCTGGCGACATGCCTCAACTCGTCTATACCGAAAAAGTCGTGAAAGAGGTCATGCGGCTTTATCCTCCGGCGTGGGCGGTGGCGCGAACTGTCGCCAAGGAGTGCGAAGTCGCCGGATATCTATTGCCGCTCGGAGCCAACGTTGTGGTCAGCCCGTGGGTGATGCACCGCGACGAGCGATTCTTCCCAGACCCGCTGAAGTTTGATCCTGACCGCTGGTCGCCAGACGGGCCCAAACTATTCCCAAGTACGCCTATTTCCCCTTTGGCGCAGGGCCGCGCGGATGTGTCGGACAATCCTTCGCCATGATGGAAGCCGTCCTGTTACTGGCGGCAATCGCACAACGATTTCGATTTTCAATCATCCCCGATCATCCAGTAGTCCCCATGCCCAGCGTCACTCTCCGCCCCAAACGCGGCATCCGCATGGTTCTTCACCGCAGGTAATGAATCCATCTTGATACTGGGTTACACCGGGGTAACCAGCGATTGAATTGACGAACGCGCGCCGTCAGGGGAAGATTCAAACAACCGCATCGAATGTGGCGGCCGAACTATGCGCGTCAAATTTTGGGGTGTCCGCGGATCCACTCCAACTCCTCAACCCGAAAACATGCGCTATGGAGGCAATACCTCCTGCGTCGAAGTGCGCGTCGGCGATCAGATTTACATCTTCGACTGCGGCACCGGCTTCCGCAATCTGGGACATCACCTGCGTTCAGAGTTCGTAGACCGTCCCATCGTCGCCCATATTTTCGTCTCCCACTTTCACTGGGACCACATTCAGGGCTTCCCTTTTTTCCGTCCCTTGTACGAAAAGCCGGAAGGCCGCTTCCTCCTGCACAGTTCCAGCCGCAACCGCAAGCTCAAGCAAGTAATGGAGGACCAGATGTCAGCCCCATACTTCCCGGTTGATCTCAGGGAGATGAAGGCGCACCGCGAGTTCTACGAAATTGAAGAAGGAAAAATGCAGCTGGGAGACGTCACCGTGCACACCGCATGGCTGAATCACCCGCAGGGCTGCATGGGTTTCCGCCTGGAAACTAAAGATGGTGTATTCGTCTACGCCACCGACAACGAACCAGGCGACAAAGAGTTCGATAAAAACGTCCGCAAACTGGCCGCCGGGGCCGACGTGCTGGTGTATGACGCACAATATCTGCCCGAAGAATACCAAGCCCACCGCCGCGGCTGGGGACACAGCCATTGGCGCGAAGCAGTAAACGTAGTGATGGAAAGCGGCGCCAAGGATTTAGTTCTCTTCCATCACGATCCCGATCACAACGATATGTGCATTGATAAAGTCGTGAAAGAAGCGCGGAACTACTACCCCAAGGTACGCGCCGCGTCGGAGGGCATGGAAATCACGCTCTGATGATCACTCATTACTAATAATCAGTTGCGACTAACAATCACTCACCACTAAGAATTACCCACCCCCAGAATAACTCACCACATTGTCATTCCGAAGCGCAGCTTTATCGCGCGAGGAATCCGCTTTAACCTGTATGGGGAATTTCTGAGTTCGTAAATTCCGTCCATCCAAATTTCCGATTTCCCTAGCCAAATTGGTAGAAGTCAGTTTCAATATTAATAAACCTAGCAGCGACCGTCGCGCCTGTGGCACCATAGTGATGAGAGGTCCCATGATAGATCATGAAAAGTTACAAAAGGGCCGGATGTGGGCCTATGCTACCGGAGCATTGCTTTTTGCTGTCGTGATGGCGTGGAAGTTTCTAGTCCGCTAGGTATATGACAATCCACAACCAGCTTGCAAAGTGGATGTAAATCAGCCTACAAGCGATACGCCAGAGCAGGGAAAGCCATCTGAAGTAGTCCCACCAACCAACTTATCTGAATATATGACTGCCATTGGACGTGAGGTCAGATCGGCGGAAACGTCGGCTCAAAACCATGACCAAATGCGGAGCCTAATTCACGACCGCGAACGAACACATATAATAGGTTTCCGCTCTTTCCCCACTTTTCGGGAATTTCGCGGCTTCCAATTATGGTTGTGCCCGACTATAAAGAGTTTTCCCGTCTTGCCCGCGAGGCCACGTTAGTACCTGTGGTCAAATCCGTCTCCGCTGACCTGCTCACGCCGGTGTCGGCTTTTCTTGCTGTAGCTGAAAAAGAACCTGATGCATTCCTGCTGGAGTCAGTTGAACGCGGAGAGCAAATCGGCCGCTATACCTTCCTCGGCGCTCATCCTTATATGCAGGTCCGGGCTAAGGGTGAAGAAGTCACGGTGTTCCACGGAAAAAAACGGCAAGTCATCAAAGGCAACATATTCGAAATCGTCAAAGAGCAGTTCCGCAAGCATCGCCCGGCGGTTGTCCCTGGAGTACCTCCATTCACTGCCGGAGCAGTGGGTTATTTTGCTTACGATGCAGTACGCCGTCTGGAGAACATCGGCAAGCATGCAAAAGAAGATGTATCTGTTCCTGATTGCGTGCTGATGTTTTTTGATCGGCTGCTGGCTTTCGATCACCTGCGACACCAGATACACATCATTGCCAATGCGGACGTCAGTCGGGAGAGCCCGCGTAAAGCTTACGACCATGCCGTTGCCGATATTGCCGTATTGGAAAAAAAGCTGGCACGCGGGTTGAGTCCGGCAGTATGGCGCAAACCCAAGTCACGCGCGAAAGGTAAGCTGAAGATTAATGCCGGCAGTTCGCGCGAACGTTACATGAAGTCGGTGGAGAAGGCGAAAGAGTACATCGCCGCCGGGGATATCTTTCAAGTCGTGCTTTCGCAGCGCCTCGACTTCACTCCTGAAGTCGCGCCATTCGATATTTACCGCGCGCTGCGCACGGTGAATCCATCTCCTTATTTGTATTTTCTGCGCATGGGGGACATGCATGTGCTGGGGTCGTCGCCGGAGATGCTGGTGCGCGCGACTGCCCGCAAACTTGAATATCGTCCGATCGCCGGGACGCATCCTCGAGGAAAGAGCGAAGAAGAAGACAAGCAACTGGAAGAGAAGATGCTCCACGACGAAAAAGAACGTGCCGAGCACGTGATGTTGGTGGACCTCGGGCGCAATGATCTGGGACGCGTGAGCGAATATGGCTCAGTGAAAGTCCGCGACCTGATGTACGTGGAGCGTTACTCGCATGTCATGCATATCGTCTCCGCGCTCGAAGGAAAATTGCGGAAAGACATGGATGCCATCGATGCCTTCGCCGCGTGCTTTCCCGCTGGCACATTGAGCGGCGCACCCAAAGTCCGGGCCATGCAGATCATCGAGGAACTGGAGCCTACCCGCCGTGGAGTGTATGGCGGCTCGGTGCTCTACGCGGATTTCGCGGGGAATCTGGATTCGTGCATTGCCATCCGCACCATGATGATGAAAGGCAAGAAGGCTTACCTTCAAGTCGGAGCAGGAATTGTGGCCGATTCCGATCCAGCAAAAGAATTTGAAGAGACGATGAATAAGGCGGGAGCGGTGTTAAGAGCCGTGGAGCGAGCGCGAAATGGATAGGCGAAATTCTAAACACTAGCGTCCTGGGAGCAAGACAAAGCGATTGATAGCGATCTTGGCGCTCCTGTCTTCGCGCCACCATTTCAATCGAAAACCCACTTTCAGTTCATCAAATTTATTCAACTTAAGTTCACTGGGAATACGAAATGTAAGAGTTTGTGAGACAGGGGTGTCTTGTTTCATAGCCACGCGTTTCGTGATGTCTTGAAAGCCCAGCGACACAGAGGGCTTACCTGTGACCGAAGTATTCTGCAACATCAACTCCACCGTTACTGAATCAGGGCGGGCTTCGGCGCTATCAATCACCACCTGGATAGCATTGCAACAATCCAGGCTGATTGCGTTCCCCAAGTTTTGGCGGGCCTCCATCCACAATGAAGAACCATCGGTGGAATGGAAGCTCATAGTTGCGGGGTTGCCATATTGCAATACCGCAGTAGCAGGTGGATGTTCATCCGGAGGCCGCCACAACCAATAGACGCCGTTGAATGGAATGTTAAACGGGTCAATGTGTGCCGCCCCGAAACCCATTACATTCTTGGACGGAGGAGCTATCAGAATCGTACGTGTCTTATGTTCTGGGTAGATAATCACTCCGGGAAAAACCGCGCCTTGCACTATGGGAGACCCTCCTCCCTCATTTTTCTTGGCATCGAGTGATTGATTCGCGCTGACCCTCGAGGAACGCGACTGGCCAGGCGTGAAGAGTTTCCACAACGAGCTTCCTTCTCCGCGCGGCAGAATGTACGGCAGCCAGCAAAAAACGATCAACCAGCCAGTTATTACTAAAAGATAGATAGGGTCACGTTCCGAACGATGAGGTGAAGTTGGGGGCGAGGCCTCGATCATCCACACTCCACGCCAAGTCAGCATGACTGTGCCGAGAATCCCTAAGAGAGCTGCGCTGACAACGTGAACGCCGATTGCTGCGACTATCGCGGCCTGACATAGGAATGCTCCTAATGCGGAAAGTAAACCAGGCTTTAAGTTGGGACGAGGAAACGCAAAGATCATTTTTACCGGCTGGTCGTCTGACCTAGCGTTATCGGATGTAGTTCTCAAAAATGCAGCCAGCCGCGCTACCTCCGTCCAAAAAACAATCCATAACGCAAGGGCAAACCAGGATTTTTGATTTGAAATTGCGGCCAGAGGAGCCAGCCAGATCGCGGTTGATGCGGTGCATAACACGATTGGCGAGCGGATGCCCAAAGTGGAGGCTTGGTTCTGCGCCACCAAAAGAGTTGTAATGCCAGCTGCGGTGAACACTGCGGCTGAGTAGACCAATGCCCGAATCAATAAATTTATTAGGGTGATTGAATGGTGTGGGGCAATCGTTATCAGGGTGAACGCCGTCAAGGCGCCCACGCATAGTCCGGCGAATGCGGACCATGCTTTCCGTGCCAGGCCAGTGAATACAGCTACGGATTGACCTGATGTAGAAACATGCAAGGAAGGCCTCAATGTAGGGAGCTCGCTAAGGCAGACACCGGAACACGTGAGTAAGTTCCAATCGGCAGGAACTTTGCTGAACGGTTACAAAGTCACGAAAGAACGAGGGGGCGTAAGGGTTTAGCCAGTCTTGTATTTCCCATCAGCTATCTGGACGGAGGTCCATATGAACCCTTGTATGTCCATACCGGAAGCAGGGCATAAATTTCTATTCCGAAGTTCCGTGTCAAGACGAGCTGCCAATTCCTGTAATTTGGAATACGTTAACCAATTGGGTAGTGGCCGGTAATTGAGGTCAAAATTGAGTGATTCTGCAATTCTTTTTGTGACCTCTGGCTTCATGAACAATTGCGTTCCGTTGCTTGATAAAAATTGATAGTAAGTTGCGATTGTCCATTTGCAGGCACCACCCGCAAGCAGCACATCGCAGAATTCATTAAATTTTTGTTCTAAGGGGCGTACTCCATAGAGAAGATCGAATAGCTGGACGCTAAAACGGCGTTGCAGCTCGGGCGTTTCAAATCCATTACAAAACCAAATCTTTTCCTGGGGGAAAACCAGGTTGGTGCTTCTTAGTATCGATTTAGCGCGTTCCCAGATATTGGTGTACGACTCAGCTTCAATCAAGTGCTTAAATTCCGCGTATCCGAGCTCTCGAGTCAGTAGTTCGCTGGCGTCCTTCTTATATCTCCGTTCCTTTGCCTCGAAATTCGTCCCTTCGAACCCATCACTAAAAACCTCGAGAAATCGTTTTACCAAATAATCGAATTCCAGACGGGGACGGGCAGAATTTTTTCCGCTGTGCACCT
>CAWBXL010000207.1:0-3638 GCA_963792305.1 uncultured Acidobacteriaceae bacterium
CAACCAATCATTGCTTAAAAGTGCAGTCGGCCAGCGACGTATGGGGGTGGAATGGAAGCCGATGGGAGTTGATTTGCGACAGCGCACTCCACAAGTATGTCGCCGCAATGGCCTTTGACTCAAAACGGGAACGGATCCTGATATTTGGCGGCGCAGACGATTCCGGCGCGATCGACGGGAAACTGCGCAGTCTGGAAGGTGGAACATGGAGAGTGGTGAAGGATCTACCCACCCTGGAACGGGCTGATGCAAGCATGACTTATGACTCGAAGCGGGATCGACTGGTGCTGTTCGGCGGCAGGAATGAAGCTGTTCTCTTCGCCGATACGTGGGAATTCGACGGGAACGATTGGAAGCCCACATTCATGGCGGGTCCCTCTCTGCGCTCCGCGGGAGCCGTTGTGTATGACTCAGCGCGTGGGGTGACTGTTTTGTACGGGGGCTTTCGGCCTCTTTCGGCACTTGGCGACACTTGGGAATGGAATGGCGAACAATGGAAGCTCGTCACCGAATCCGGCCCCGGGCCGCGTAGTTGGCCGGGACTGGCTTACGACTCGAAGAGGAAACGGACGATTCTTTTTGGCGGAGAAGATGAAAAGGGCCATTTCTATTCTGATACGTGGGCTTGGGACGGCAAAATGTGGACCCGCATTGCCACAGAAGGGCCACCGGCCCGCATACAGTTTGTGATGGGATATGACTCCTTAAGAGATCGCATCGTCTTGTTCGGGGCGTCAACAACCAGCCGCAACGCATCCTAAATGACCTCTGGGAATTCGACGGGACCCGCTGGACGCAAAAGCAACCCTGATATCAAAGGATTGCCGATATATCCGTTAGGTTCGCTTCGAGAGAGTCGTAGTCGTCGATTCGTTGACGGATTGCGGGCAAACCGGAAACAAGAACATTGCTTCCGAGTCGCCGACTAACCAGGGTCGTGCGATAGCCGCGAATTCGGAAAAGACTTGTGTGCTTCACTCATACGAATGTAATGGAGTGTTCGGTTTTGAACAGCCCAAGTCGCCAATGAACATTCCAGGTACTCGAGTCGTTCGGTAAGTCGCTGATGCTTCAAGAGAAAAGCCATTCTGACTTTGGCTGTCAGCATGCCTTGTCCAGCCAAGGTGCTCACCCTATCTGTGAGCGCGAGTCCAACCTGAGGGGACAAATGAGTGACGACGCTTATACAGGATGTGCGCTACGCACTGCGGCAGTTGCGTAAGACTCCGGGCTTTACGATCACGGTGCTGCTGACGCTTGCGTTGGGTCTAGGCGCGAATGCGGCCATCTTCACTCTTGTGAACTCGATGCTTTTGCAGAATCTGTCCGTCGCTGATCCGGGGACATTAGTGCGGCTGGGTGACGACAATGATTGCTGTGTTAGCGGAGGAACGAGGGATGATGGCAAGTATTCGTTATTCCCGACCGAAACGTACGAGCACTTTAAGAAGAACGCGCCTGAGTTTGAGGAACTAGCGGCGATGCAGGCTGGCTTCAGCGGCCGGCCGATCACTGTGCGACGCGACGGCGAGCAAAACGGCGCCCGCTCGGTGATGGGCGAGTTTGTCTCTGGAAATTACTTCCGCACATTCGGATTGCAACCGCGCGCCGGACGCTTGTTGACTGATAGTGATGACATCAAAGGCGTACCCATGACGGCGGTGATGAGTTATCAGGCATGGCAGCGCGACTATGCCGGCGATGCTTCCGTCATAGGAAGCACCTTTTGGGTGAACACAAAGCCAGTAACGGTGGTAGGCATCGCCCCAGAGGGCTTTTACGGTGATCGGATGTCGGCCACTCCGCCGGATTTCTATCTTCCAATGGAAGAGATGCCGATCCTGGCGAACGCTCCGTACGTGCACGATCCTGAAACTCGATGGCTTTACATCGTTGGGCGCGTGAAGCCCGGGATTGCAATGGGTTCTTTACAAGAGAAAATGAATACGCTGCTGCGACAGGCATTTGCGTCCAGATATGATTATTCATCGGAGCAAGGCAAAACCTTGTTGGCAAAAGTCCATTTGGTGCTGACGCCTGGCGGCCTGGGGATTCAGGGGATGCAGGAACGATATTCTTCTCATCTGCATTTGCTGATGTGGGTTGCCGGTCTTGTTTTGTTAATTGCCTGCGCGAATATTGCCAATTTGTTGCTGGTGCGCGGAATGGGCAGACGCGCAGAATTGTGCGTGCGCACAGCACTAGGCGCCATGCGTGCAAGGATTGTCCGACAGCTACTGACCGAGAGCGTACTGGTGGCTTTGATGGGCGGCATTGCTGGACTGGTTGTTGCCTATGCTGGAACGACAATGCTGCTGAAGCTCGCATTTCCCGATACCCAGAATGTTCCAATCCATGCGAGTCCCTCGGTGACGGTGATTGGATTTGCTTTTGGTTTGTCGCTGCTCACCGGTGTTCTCTTCGGAGTGGCGCCAGCCTGGATCGCGGCACAGACGCAGCCAGTAGACGCTTTGCGAAGCGGAGCACGGACAGCCGCGGCAGGAACTTCGTTCTTACAGCGCTCTCTTGTCGTGTTACAGGCGGCGCTCTCCCTCGTACTCCTGGTGGGCGCAGGGTTGTTTTCGCAAAGCCTGAATAAGCTACAAAGCACGGATTTGAAACTGGATGCGAAGAACCGATATGTCGTGCACATCAATCCGCAAGCGGCGGGATATTCGCAAACCCAGTTAGAAGCGCTCTACCGGATCATGGAAGCGCGCTTTCATGCGCTCCCAGGTATTTTGAAGGTGGGCATTAGCCTATACACGCCAATGGAAGACAACAATTGGAGTGAGGTTGTCCGGGTACAAGGGCAGCCAAATTTGGCTGCTGATGCGTCGTGGATCAGGGCAAATGCGGATTACTTTGACTCCGTCGGAACGCATGTAGTGATGGGACGCGGTATCGCTGCGACGGATACTTCGGATTCTCCAACAGTGGCGGTGGTCAACCGGGAGTTTGTCAGAAAATTCTTCAACGGGGAAAACCCGATCGGACGCCGCTTCGGTGCACGCGGACCAGACTCAACTGCAGATCTTGAAATTGTCGGCGTGGTGGAGGATACCTCATACACCTCCGTCCGATGGAAGGATCACCGCATGTATTTTTTGCCGATGATGCAGCATCCGGCGCATTGGAATCCGATCGAACAAGACGAGTCACTGTACGCCGGTGCAATCGTCCTGCAAACCGATCGCCCGATGAACAACATCGAAGCTCTGACCCGTCAAACTCTTAGCAGCATTAATCCCAACTTGACCGTTGTGAAGTTCCAGACCTTTGAGCAACAAATCGCGGATCGTTTCAACGATGAGCGAATGATCGCGCGGTTAACCATGCTGTTTGGCGCATTGGCGCTGTTGCTTGCAGCGATTGGACTCTACGGCGTCACAGCCTATACCGTCGCGCGCCGGACTCCGGAGATCGGCCTTCGCATGGCAGTAGGGGCGGAACGTATCAGCGTAGTAAGAATGGTGATGCGCGGAGCAATAATTCAAATGTGTTGGGAGTGGCTATCGGAATTCCTGTTGCTCTGGTCTGTGTACGTTTCGTGAAGGCCCAGCTCTATGAGATCACCAGTGCTGACCCAATTACCGTGGTGAGCGCGATTGCGATTGTGACGGTGGCAGCTTGCGTGG
>CAWBXL010000208.1:0-21665 GCA_963792305.1 uncultured Acidobacteriaceae bacterium
CGGCGATGAGTCGCATCCTTCCAGCCGTCCGGCGTAAGAAACTGTCCTTTGCCGTTGAAGGTTTCAACGTAAACATCTTCTACCGTTCCCCCGACATTGGTGAATCCCCACGCAATGCGCTGATTGTGTCCCACAATCACATAAGGCATACCGGGCAGGGTCACGCCTACCACATCGAGTCCACCGCTTTTCAGATGCGCTTCATACCACAGGTTTGGCATCTGATGGCCCAGGTGCATATCGTTCGACAAAAGCGGTTTGCCAGAAACCGTATGCGCCCCTGAAACGACCCAGTTGTTTGAGCCCGCCAGCAAGCTGGGTTCAGAGACTTCTTCGATTGAAGCCGGTGCAATATTTTGCGCTACTGAAGTGTCTGGGCCGGAATCGTCGTCATCATCTTCGTTGTCGCTGTCAGGTTTACTGGCGACGCTGTGTGAAACGGTTGGAGGATGATCGTGTACAGATGAGTTGACGTATAAATCAGCCGTCAACTCCGGCCCCAGTCTGGCCAGAATTTTCTCCCGTGTGAGTGTGGTGCGATAACTGTAGTGCGTGAGGTCCTGGATCATCTGCCCTGCGATGAGCGCGGAATCCTCCGGGACCCAGGGACTTGGCTGATAGTGCAGAAGGCGAAACTCCAGCGGCAGATGACTGCGATGAGATTCAATGAAAGTGGTCACCCCGCGCGCATAGGCTTCAAAATGCGCCCGATTTTCCGGAGACGCAATTTCCATCGTTTTATGCGCAGCCGCGCGCATCCCCAGAATTCGCTGTTCACGGTCATGCTGTATAAAATCCGGGCCTAGAACCTCCGACAACTCTCCCGCTGCATAGCGCCGCATACCATCCATCTGCCAGAGCCGGTCTTGGGCGGTCACATAGCCTTGTGCAAAGTAGAGATCTTCAAAATTAGACGCTTCGATGGTAGGGACACCATGTGAATCACGCACAACACTGACCGGAGCGGACAAACCGCGTACCTGGATTTGTCCATCCACCTGTGGTAAAGCCGAGCGAGCGGTCAGATAACCCCAAGCCAAAATGAGGAGCACAAGGAGACACAAGATGAACACAACAATGAGCAGCCACAGCCGATACCGTGTGCGCGGAGGCGAAATTGAGACAGTCGTAGTAGCCATCACCGGCAACATTGATTCTAGGGCGGGAGCCTTATATCAGACAAATGGACGAAAATACGCGAAAATCATATTCGTGTAGGAAAATAGCGCATGACCTCTGTACGTATGGATAAGTGGCTTTGGGCCGCCAGATTTTTTAAGACACGGTCTCAGGCCGCGAAAGCCTGTGAACTGGGGAGAATTCTATCCAACGGTCAAACCGCCAAGGCTGCGCGTGATGTTCGAATCGCGGACATGCTGCAAATTACCAATGAGGGCGGAATCTTCCAGATAGGAGTGCTGCAACTAAGCGAAGTCAGAGGCCCGGCTTCGATTGCGCAAACACTCTATCGAGAGACTGAAGCCAGCCTTGAGCAACGGCTGAAAGTAGCCGCCGAACGCAAAGCCGTGCGGGAGTTCGAACAGCTTCCCACCGGTAGGCCCGACAAACGCGACCGCCGGAGGATCATTCAGTTTCGTGGGAGGGGCTGACATTCCTTTAGCGTTTTTCGAACGAGTTTGGTTAATGCCGGAGCTGCCATTTTATTGAGTGAAGACCCTCAGACTGCCCAAGACCGGCATTGTCGCGGTATATTGAGCCAATGCCAAAATCGATTAAAACCACCCCTTCACGTACGGCCATCGCGATAATGGCGGCAGGTAAAGGGACGCGCCTTAAATCCAAGCTCCCGAAGGTTTTGCACGAAGTCGGAGGCAAGCCGCTTTTGGCCCATGTAATTGCCGCAGCTTCCAAAGTGGTCCCGGCCAACGATGTGTACTGCATCATCGGCCATGAGGCTGATCGTGTGCGCGAGGCACTCGCTTCCACTGGAGTTGGGTTTGTTCTGCAAAAAGAGCAGCGCGGAACCGGCCACGCTTTGATGATGGCCCGTGAAGTTTTGGCTGGATATGACCAGGTACTGGTGCTCTCCGGCGATGCGCCACTGATTCAGGCGCAGACCATCGCGAAGTTGCGTGATTTTCATTCGGCCAAACAAGCAGCGATGACATTGCTAACAGCGGTGCTCGCGGTCCCCGCAGCTTATGGGAGGATTGTCCGCAAAGGACCGAAAAGCGATGAGGTCAAAGCGATTGTTGAATTCAAGGCCCTGTCCGCCGCGCAGCATAAAATTTGCGAAATCAACGCGGGATTTTATGCGTTTGATGTGCCACTGCTCTTCGGGAACATAGACAAGCTCAGCACCAACAATGCGCATGGTGAATACTATCTCACCGATATGGCTGCCATTTTCGGCAAGATGAAAAAGCGCGTAGTGGCGGTGCAGGCTGACGATGCCAACGAAGTTCTCGGCGGAAATACTCGGGCTGAATTGGTAGAGATTGACCAGCACATTCGTTTAACCAAATGCAGGCAGTTAATGAATGATGGGGTCACTGTTTTCAATCCTCAAAGTTGCGTGATTGATTGCGATGTGGAAGTAGGCGCGGACACGGTAATTGAACCGTTTGTCCAACTTTTGGGGAAGACCAAAGTTGGAAGCGATACGCGCATACATTCTTATAGCGTGATCCGCAATGTGGAGATTGGCGATGGAGTCACAATTTTGCCAGGTTGCGTGATGGATGATTCCCGGGTGCAGAACAAAGCGACACTAGGGCCGTACTCACGTTTGCGTCCAGGGAGCAACATTGGCGAAGGGGCAAAGGTCGGGAATTTTGTTGAGACGAAGAAAATCAATCTAGGCAAAGGCTCGAAGATTAACCATCTAACTTACGTGGGAGACGCCGAAATCGGAGAGAAGGTCAACATCGGGGCCGGCACAATTACCTGCAATTACGACGGCGTGAACAAGCATAAAACCATTATCGAAGACGGGGTGTTTGTGGGCAGCGATTCCACGCTGGTGGCGCCGGTGAAGATCGGCAAAGGAGCTTACATTGCCGCTGCCACTTGCGTGACTGAGGATGTGCCACCAGAGGCGCTTGCCCTGGGGCGAGCGCGGCAGATTAATAAAGAAGGTTGGGTGCGAGCAAAAAAGACGCAGCAGAAAGCAGGGCAGGGACATTAAATGTGTGTGACCCTAGCCCTTACACGTATGACTAAGTTTCGGATACACAGAAGCAACCCACCCAAAATCCCCACTAGATAGGCGGCAGTGTGGGCCCACCAATCCGCCATAAATCGAGCATGTCTTTCGGGGGGTATCAACGCTGCCCAGAAATCCAAAGAGATCCTTCCAGTTTTTACTAGGAAGAAACCGGCTGCCCCAGCCAAGAGAGAACCAGACCCCATGCATAGCAACAAAATGGCAAGCGGGCGATAGAGTTGCTTTAAAGCTAACTTGGGTTCTGATCCTAAGCGTGCCGAAATCGCCAGAAAAATGCCAAGCACGCAACCTACCCACCAAGTGGCCAGGATCCCCCACTCGAAGGCCAGCAGCGTCGGTGAAGTTAAGGGAAGGATCATTGGATGGGCAATAGAGAAGTATTCCACGCAAAGATGGGCGGTCACCTGATCGTGTAAAATCCCATAAATGATTGCGGCAGCTAGACTGGCTGCCCAAATTTTCAAGACTTCCATTTGTGTCTCTCATTCTGTGTATCAGTTTTAATTCCCAAAGAGAAATTCGCTCATTCTTTGTAGATTTCCTTCGCGACACTCCGGTATTCTCGGAACATGGGCACGGTTGCACTCACGGAACTGCTGGGCACACCAGTATTTGACTCCGCTGGGGCCCAGTGCGGACGTGTCCGAGAAGTAGCCCTGACTCCACAGGAAGACCGTGCCAGAGTTTCAAACTTCATTGTTAAAACCAGGTCTGGCAACCGGATTCTGCCATTTTCCGCGATCGGTTCAATTAACGGTGGCGTATACGCTACCACTTCTTCTCAAGAATGGGCGGCAGCCGATGGGACGGAAGGTTTGTTTCTACTCGAGCGCGACCTGCTCGACCAACAAATCATTGATGTCCACGGCCGCAAAGTAGTTCGGGTCAACGATGTCGATCTACAGCAGGAAACCAGCAACAATCACCCGCTCCTGAGAGTCAATTCAGTTGACGTCGGAGTACGCGGCGCAGTGCGGCGTTTGCTTAAGGGAGTGGTACCCATGCTGGCCTTGCGGACCTTATTGGTACAGCTTCCGCCGAAGGCGATTCCATGGGATTTTGTGGATTTGATCGAAACCGATCCCGCACGGCGAGTAAAACTCAAGATTTCGCATGAAAAGCTGGCTACTCTCCATCCAGCCGATATCGCCGACATCATCGAGAAGCTATCTCCGGTAGAGCGCGAAGCTGTATTCCAGAGCCTGGATGAGGATGTTGCCGCCGGTGCGCTGGAGGAAGTCCAGCCTAAGGTGCAGAAAGCGCTGGTTGAATCAACTGACTCAGAGCGCATGGCCGAGATCGTCGAGGAAATGAATCCCGACGCGGCCGCCGACCTGTTGGCGGAATTGCCGCAAGAGCGCACGGAAGAAATTCTGGAGGAGATGGCGCCCAAAGAGCGCAAGGAAATTGTTGAGCTCCTCGAGTTTGGAGAAAACACCGCTGCCGGCCGCATGAATACCGAATTTTTGGCGGTCAATGTCGGCGGCAATGTAGGAGACGCCATCGAAGCTTTGCGTCATTTTGAGGGTGGAGTCGAATCCGTCAGCACCATTTATCTGGTGGACTCACATTGGACCCTGGCTGGCGCCGTGCCTCTGTCGAAACTGGTGTTGGCATCTTCCAGCGAGCCCCTGCTTTCGCTGGCGCAGGAGCCATTGATTTTTACTACAGTGCATAGCCGGGACAAGGAATTCGTGGAATTGTTCGACAAATACAATCTCTTCACACTTCCGGTCGTGGATGAGCACCAGAAACTCATCGGCGTCATCACCTCGGATGACATCATCAGCCTGCTCCGGGCGAAACTGTAATTTCTTACTTGCGATCCAGAAGTTGAATCAGGCGTTGTTTTGCCTCCGGCCATTCCGCCGCAATAATGGAAAATCGGGCCGAGTCGCGTGGAATAAAGTCTGCCGCCATGCGATGAGCGCGGAGAATGCCTTCTAACTTTCCACCGATACGTTCAATGGCTGCGCGAGAACGTTGGTTGCGTACATCGGTATGGAGGCACACGCGAAGCACCTCCCAGATTTCGAAAGCGTGAGTCAGCATGAGCAGTTTGGCTTCGGTATTGGCCCCAGTGCGCAGGGCGGAAGGCGACAGCCAGGTGTAGCCGATCTCGCAGGCATCGGGGAATTGACGTCCATACGAGGCATGATCCTGCGGCCATGCCCAATGCTCAATGTTCCAGAATCGCGTAGAGCCAATGATCGCACTGTCACTGTTGCGTATGGTCGCGTACGGCACGGCTGTGCCGGCGTCTCTCCAGGCCAATGCAGTGGAGACATACTTTTCAGCTTCAGCTTTGCCTTGCGGTACAGGGCTCCACTGATAGAGTAAGCGGTCATCCGACGCGGCGGCTGCCAATCCCTCTGTGTGGCGATGTTCGAGCGGTTCGAGGCGGACGTATTTCCCTTGAAGGACAAAGTCTTCTGATTTCATTTTTAAACAACCTTGCCCTCAGCCAACTGTCGCACCAAGTCCAAATCGGCCTCTAAAAAATCAAAAGATGGCAACTGGGAACGCTCGGCCCACTGGAGATCATTGAAGATACGGTTTTCCAGCTCCCCGGCATATTCACGGACGACAAAAAAGCGCAACTCGACTGAACTACGATTTGGATATTCGTGGCGAATGCGCGCGACCTCTTCGCCTACGGTTGCATCAATGCCCAACTCTTCTTCCAACTCGCGGTGCATGGCGTCACGAGGCTGCTCGCCTTCCTCAATCTTGCCGCCGGGGAACTCCCACTTCATGGGCATTGTCTGGTGGCGCGTCCGCTGACAGACCAGGAACTTTCCATCTTTAACAATGAGTGCGGCTACGACTCGCTTCATGCTGGTCTTTCTATGTTCGTGGGAATTGTGCCGGAACTGCTTGCTACGCAACTAGTAAAAGTAAATGCGAAAGCGGCCAGTCCGGCGGGGCAGATCAGTTCCAGCATATGCTCGCCGAACTCCTGATTGTCTACTAAGAAGTACATGCGGGCTTGTTGTACTAACACCAGGCTTTCCTCTTGCCCCGAGATGTTGTGAAATTGTATGTCGGGAGTTTGTTGCGTGCGGGTTAACGGCTTGCCATCCTGCCGGATGATCACTTCGCAGGACGGGCCGCGTGGCGAGGCCATCACCAGATTTACCGCAGCAGCTGAGTAGCGAAGAATCAAATGGTGCGCACCATCGCCTGCGGACTCAAAGTATTCAGCCGTCGAGGCCCATTGGCCATTGGCGTAAAAGCAATTCTCTTCCAACTCTCCGGTGAACTCATATTCCGCAACCTGATCTTCTTTGAAGCCACCCGAGTTTCCGATGCGGCCACGTCGATGCCCTAGATACAACTCTGGAGAGGCGGGGTAGCATACCGCTCCGGGTTGATCTTCCGCTCGAACTGGGGCAAGAGGTTCAGGCAATAATACGGCTGGGTCTATTTCGCGCAGCAATTCCTGAATAACCTCTTCGCATTCGCGGTACGCACCTTCGCCGGGATGTGCGAAGCGAAGGTATCCATCTTTATCTAACAGATATTTGCTGGGCCAGCAGCGGTTGGCGAAAGCTTTCCATATCTCCATGTTGTTGTCGACGACGATGGGATAGGTCAAGCCAAACTCGCGGACGCCACGCTCAACATTCGACTCGTACTGAGCAAAAGTGAACTCAGGCGTGTGGACTCCAATCACCGTAAGTCCCAGGTCGTGATAGCGCTGGTGCCAGGCCTTCACATAGGGAAGGGTGCGGATGCAATTGACGCAAGTGTAGTCCCAGAAATCTACAAGCACCACCCGTCCGCGCAGCTGTCGAAAACTGAGCGGAGGCGAATTAAGCCAGACACGCCCGATCTCCGGGGCACGGACTTGGCCTTTCTCAACACGCATATTTAGTTGGCGTCCAGACGCTTGCTGACCAGCTTGGCGCAGTATTCCACCAGCGCGCGGTCTTCATCTTTAAACGCGGCGGGGAAGTGGCTGTCTATATCAAGTTCACCCACAACTTTGCCTTTGGCAAAGATGGGCACTACGATTTCTGATTTGGTCTCGAGCGAACACGCGAGATAGCGTGGGTCACTGCTGACATCGTCCACAATGACTGTCTTTCCCGTAGAGGCAGCTGCCCCACAAATTCCCTGATTCAACGGGATACGCGTGTGCGGAGTCATCGCTCCCTGAAACGGGCCCAGAACCAGGATCGGCTCACCGGACGGCTGTTGCTCAATCATGTAGAAACCGACCCAGTTGTACTTAGTCATGCGGTTATGCAGCAGCCGTACTACTTCTTTCATGAAGATCGTGGGCGCAGTTACGGCGGCGTCGAGATTCGCCAGCTCTAGCTTGACCTCGTCCAAAGTGGGGGCTGTGGACATTCATCTCCTGTACAGAATTTATTTGGACCGCGAACTATTCTTGCACGTTGAGCATACATCTTAGCCGGAAACTTGTGGAAAACATTGCGGATGAATCGCCGCGGCTAATGCCTTCAAACCTTTGACCAGCGTGGGGGCCGGAGTATTCAGGTATTCATCGTTGACGCAATGTACGCGCCCGCACATAAAAGCATTCATATTAGACCAGCCGCGCTCACGGAAGATTTTTTCCAGGGGGACGCGATTTCCCGCACCGCACCAGGCGGCGATAAATACTTCGGGATTGGCGGCCAGCACGGCTTCGGCGGTGGTAGTCGAACCGGGAGTTGCGATGAATTCGCCGCCGGCGATTTCGACCAATTCCGCGACCCATGTCTGGGAGACGATGATGGGTTTGCCCCATTCTTCACAGAAAACCCGCGGTCGCGGGAAGTTTGCGGTTCGCTTGCGGATGTTTTCGATTTCGGATTGCATCTCCGCAATTACCGTCTGGCCGCGTTCGGGAACCGCCATGATTCCGGCGATGGCGGCGATGTCCTTATAGATATCTGCCAGATTATGGGGCGCGAAACCCAGAAATGAAGTTCCAGACTTCAGGATTTCGATAACTGCTTTTTCCTGGTAGGGGACTGAGGCGATGACTAAGTCAGGACAGGCAGCTGTAATCTCGTTCGCATTGGCAGTCCAGGAATCGGCAATGATTGAGCATCCTTGATGAGTGACTTCGGGGCATACATCGGCGCAATATTTTGTGCAGGCCACAAGACGGTCGAGTTTGCCGATGGATTGCAGAATGACTGTCGCGCTGGGCTGAAGGGAGACGACGCGCTGCGGAGTGTGATCGGCGAGCATTGGATTTCAATGTTACAAGAGAAGACAGTTCACACCTCACGCACTGTTTTGCCCGGGTGAAGTATCTGTGCGCAGCGTCAAAGTCAAAACTCCAGCAACAGCCAGCGCGACCATCATGTAGGCAAAGCTGGTTTTGAAGGAATGGGTTTGTCCGGATAGATAACCCATCAATGCTGGCCCGGCAAAGCCTCCCAGTAAACCAATCGAATTGATCAACCCGATGGTTGCGGCGGCGGTGGAACCACTGAGCAATGCCGGAGGCATAGGCCAAAAAGAGGGCAGGAAGGCCATTACAAATCCGACCACCAGAATGAACAGAGCTAGAGAAGGAACAGTGCCGAGGGTAAAAAAGACCAATGGAACCAACCCCGCTGCGCTTAGAAACAACGGAATTGCGGCGTGCCAGCGCCGTTCTCCTTTGCGGTCCGAATGCCAGCCGTTAATTTGCATGGTGATAAAAGCAAACAGCCAGGGTAGGGCCGCAATCAACAGAACTTTAGAATTAGAAAGTCCGGAGAGGCGCTTCACCATCGTTGGCAGCCAGAAAAGAAATGAGAACGCCGCGACGACTTGCACGAAATAAATAAAAGTCAAAATGATGACTTCACGATGCAATATCGCCCGGAAGAAACTGATGGAAAGCGCAAATTTCTTGCTTTGTTTCTCGTTCGACAGTTGGTTGGTGATCCATTCCTGCTCTTCCGCAGGCAGCCAATGCGCCTGGCGGGGCCAGTCGGTTAAATAAGAATATGTAACCACTCCAAGAACAATCGCGGGAATTCCTTCCAGGATAAACAGCCATCGCCAGCCGCTTAATCCATGCCAATGTACTCCCAACAGCCAGCCCGCAATGGGTGCGCCCAGGACTTGTGAAATTGGTACGGCCGCCATGAAGTTGGCCACCGCTTTCGCGCGATCCTGCGGAGTAAACCAGTGCGTTAAATAAACGATCACGCCCGGGAAAAACCCTGCCTCGGCAGCGCCTAGCAAAAAACGCACAGTGTAGAACTGGCGTGGCGTGTGTATGAATGCCATCCAGACTGTCACTAGCCCCCATGTCAGCATGATGCGGGCAAACCAGCGGCGGGCGCTCCAACGTTCAACGATGACTGCGCCGGGAATTTCCAGCAGAAGATAGCCAATAAAAAAAATGCCGGAACCTACACCGATGACGTTATCGCTGAACCCAAGTTCGCGGGGGATTTCCAGCGCGGCGCTGGAAATATTGGAGCGGTCGAGGAAGGCGATGATGTAGAGAAAAAATAAATATGGCAGCAGGCGCAATGCGATACGGCGCCGCGCGCGGTCTGCGACTGTCGGGCTTTGTTGGTTGGCCAAGTTCAGTGGCGAATAGAGTCAGGGAAATATACCGTCCATCCGCGTTCATTGGCGATCTTTTTTAATTCGCTGCTGGGATTGACGGCAAATGGGGTTTTGGCCAGCGCCAGCATCTCTACATCCCAGCGAGAGTTGCCGAAGGCGCAATCGGGCTGGCGGCGCACGACCTCACGGATGGCGATTGCTTTACCCTCACCAGACGGCACACGCACCAGTCGGTCGGTGATGTGGCCGTTTTCGATTTCTACTTCACAGGCAAGGATATGGTCCGCAGGAATATCAAAATCTTTCATGGCCTCACGAATGACCCACTCGCTTGTGGAGGAAACCGCCCAAATTTCGCATCCGTCATCTTTCAACCGGCGCACCAGCTGCTGCATTTCAGGAAATATGTGCGCAGCCATATTTTCTTCAAAATACTGCCGGGAGGCGTGGCGAATTGTATTTTCTTCCAATCCCGCATTCATGGTCGTCATGTCAGAGACCATCTCATCTTCGGTGACTTTGCCGGCTAGATAGTCGTTGTAGCGCCCTTTCGCCCAGCGCACGATTTCATCCGAAACCATGCCCCGCTTCATTTCCCAGCTGAAAAAGCCTTCACCGGCATCCCCCGACCAGAGCGTGCCGTCGCAATCAAATGCGGCAAGGCATGGTTTGAGACGAAGGACCGAATCCACAAAAGCTGTAGCGGAGGAAGACACTGATGGCGGATTGGAAGTTGGCATCTATATCAGTTTATCCGGAGATATTACCGTTTACCGTCGAGCGCGGTTTTCCAATATGCCTGGTGACCAATGTAGTCATCATCAGCAAGATTGGCGATGATGAGCCGGCGTAATTGGGTTACGTCAACGCTCCCTTGACTTTTATAAACCACTTCACCGTCAGGGCGGATCAGCAGAGTATAGGGGACCGCAGCATTCCACTTAGGGTCAAACGCGCCTAGGTTCGCATAAATATCGGTTGAGCCCATGATCAGATTGGTGCTGGTGGCGTGCTCGGCATTCAAGGCCTTCAGGACGCCCGGCTGCTCGTCGGGATAGTTGATGCTGACTGTGACCAGATCAAAGCCACGCTTGCCGTACATGCGGTACATGGTTTCGAATTCCGGGAACTCTTCACGGCAGGGAGCGCACCATGTAGCCCAGAAATCTACCAGTAGTAATTTCCCCGTAGTATTTTTGCGCAGGGCCTTGAGATCGTCCTGGCTCGCGGGGGTAATATTCACCGGTTTCTTTTCGATGGCCTCCAGTTCCTTTTCCCGGGCCGCTTCTTTGTACATCCACTTGGTGGAACAGCCGACGGATGGAGTAGTTTCCACCGGCACGGGTTTTCCTGCTAATAGAGCATCGAGCGCATTGCGCGCGTCCTTGGTGGTGACCAGCGGCTCGCGGGTGTTGTTGTCTACGCGTCCCTGATAACGCAATTTGCGTTCAGAGTCGAAAATAAATAAATGCGGCGTAGCAGATGGGCCATATGCGGTGGAAACCTTCTGAGTTTCGCCATCGTACAGATAAGGAAAATTGAAGTGCCGGTATTCGGCGCGCACTTTCATATCTTCCAGCGAGTCGCCTACATCGGTATATCCCAGTTCGTTCAGGCGGACTGCATTGGGATTATTCGGCTCAATCGCAATTAATGTGACGCCCTTGTCTTTGTAGTCTTCCGCAAGCTGCATGATGCGATGTTCGTAAAGCTGTGCGGTCGGGCAGTGATTGCAGGTGAAGGCAATCACCAGAATTTTGGCGGGGGCGTACCCTTTCAGGCAGTGGTCTTTCCCATCAATTCCCGGCAAACAAAAATCCGGGGCAGGGGAGCCGATTGCCAGGATTGGATGCACTGGAACTTCTTCGGCGTTGGCGATCATCCAGGAGCTTGGTACGGCCAGTAAGATTGCTATAAGCAGCGTACTAAAGCGAAAGAAATGAATGCGCATGATTAGCCCCCTATGATCGAGGGAATCTTACATGATCAGAACCGGGTTTTGGAATCGGGGCGCGGGAGCATGTTTACTATGTTAGTTTGCTGATATTTCAGGGAGCGCTCTATGAAAGCTGTGCGCATACATGAATTTGGTGGGCCTGAGGTACTTCGGTACGAAGATATTCCCGAGCCAGTGCTCCGCAAAGACCACATATTGGTTCGCGTGCGTGCCTGCGCGTTGAACCATTTGGATATTTGGGTGCGCAAGGGTCTGCCCGGTGTCAAACTCCCGCATATCCTGGGCAGCGATATTTCCGGTGAGATTGTTGAAGTTGGAGAATATGTCACTGGATTTAAACCGGGACAACGGGTTCTGCTCGCGCCCATGGTGTTCTGCCAGCACTGCGCGAAGTGTGCTGCGGGACTCCACAATCAGTGTGCGGAATTTTCTGTGCTTGGCAATGCTGTGGATGGAGGCTATTGCGAGCTGATTGCCGTGCCTGCCATCAATGTAATTCCAATTCCTGACTCGCTGGATTTCATCCAGTCTGCAAGTGTGCCGCTGGTCTTTACTACTGCCTGGCACATGCTGGTAGGGCGCGCGCAAATTAAGCTGGGACAAACGGTGCTCGTTCTGGGAGCGAACTCGGGGGAAGGAATTGCCGCGATCCAGGTTGCGAAATTATTTGGCGCGACAGTGATTGCGACGGCTGGCGACGAACTAAAAGCACAAAAGGCCCGCGAACTGGGCGCCGATCATGTGGTGAATCATTATCAGCAAAAAATCTCAACCGAGGTCCGCAAGATTACCAACAAAGAAGGCGTAGACATCGTGGTCGAGCATGTGGGTGTGGCGACATGGGAAGAAAGTGTGAAATGTTTAAAGACGGCGGGCACTTTAGTGACTTGTGGGGCAACGACCGGATACGACGCCAAAATAGATTTGCGCTTTCTATTTTCTCGACAACTTAATTTACTAGGCTCGTATATGGGGACCATGGGCGAGCTGCATGACGCCATGCAGCATGTTTTCAGCGGGAAGCTAAAGCCGGTAGTGGATAAAGTGTTTACTCTGCAAGAGGCGCGCGCCGCGCACGAGTATTTACAAAAGAGTCAGATGTTCGGCAAAGTTGTTTTGGTGCCGTAAGGCTTACTGTGCAACGTCGTTCTTAATCAGCATATTGCAGTTGGCACGGCGTAATACTCCCCAGGTCAAACTGGACGACTTCATCGCTAGCGTGCACCTAGTTGAATGTCTTTGCTGAATCTTGCGCCCACAACGATGTGCCGACCACACAGATCCAAAGCGTACTAGAGCTCAGTGTTTTCATAGTTTTTGGGTTCTCGCGTGGGGATAAGCAATTGTCCCTAGTCAGCGGGCCGTTCCCAAATTGATTCAGGAGCAAAGTTACGCGGCTCATGTGTCGGGCAAACGTGGTCGAAGCATAAGCTTTGTGGTTTAATAAATAGTGATGGCCACAGATCTCAACTTCGGTCCCTATGTCACCGTGGAAGACGGCAAACGGGTCGTCAAAGACCTTACCTACGGCAATCCGACGCCTGAAGGGGTAGTCCTCACTACGCTGGACCATGCCGTGAACTGGATGCGTAAGAACTCCATTTGGCCCATGACGTTCGGGCTGGCCTGCTGCGCCATTGAAATGATGTCCATGGGAGCTTCGCGCTTTGACATAGCCCGCTTTGGCGCGGAGGTATTCCGGCCTTCACCCCGCCAGTCCGACCTGATGATCATTGCTGGCCGCGTTTCCAATAAGATGGCACCGGTCATCCGCCAGCTTTGGGAGCAGATGCCTGAGCCTAAGTGGGTGATTTCCATGGGGGCTTGTGCGACTTCCGGTGGCGTTTTTAACAACTATGCCCTGGTACAGAGTGTGAATCAGGTCATCCCGGTGGATGTTTACGTTCCCGGCTGCCCACCCCGCCCAGAGCAACTGATTTACGCCATTACCTTGCTTCAGGAAAAAATACAGAAAGAGAAGGGCACAATCCGCAAGGCATTGAATCTGTCCTAAGATTTCCTGAATTGGTGTGAAAGAGTTTTTCATTCCCAGAGTCGCAGTCGTAGGTTGGGATTAGCTCTTTCCTACAGCAATTTCCCATTGCAAAGTCCGCCAGGGGCAGGACTATAATCCCTGTAATAGGCAGGAGCGTTTCTCATGCGGCGGCCTCGGTCCTTTCCGGCTTTTCTGTTCACGATCTTAATGTTCTCTGCCTTGGCTTTTTCCGATAACAAAGCTAAACAACCTCCCATGTCGCAGCAGACAAAGTTGGATCTGGTGCGGGCCTATACCTCGGAACTGGTTTATGCCCATACAACATTTCCTATTGGGAAGAAGGGGCTGACGCTCAAGGATGGCAAGGTCACGCCTGAAGGCAAAGATTTGGACCAATTGCTCGCCATGTGGGGTCCGGCAGTAAAACCCGGCGAGCAGATGATGATTACCGATATACGCATCAAGGACAACCGCATACACTTCGATGTAAATGGTGGTTCCATCAAGAAGAAAAAGTGGTACGACCACATCCAGTTGGGAGTGGGAAATAACACCATGGAAACGCCGGAAGATCCCAAGGTCAATCCGCGGGGATCGTCGGTGGATTTAGTCTTCGATCACTACATTCCGGAGATGAACCCGCAACAATTCAAAGATATGTTGCGTCCTGTATTTGATTTTGACGCGAAGTCCAAACTGGAAGCTTATCTGGAGACGGTTCCGCCTAAAGTGAAGGCTGCCATTGAAAATCATGACGTATTGGTGGGGATGAACCGCGAGATGGTGACTTATTCGCTCGGTCGTCCGCCCAAAAAGATCCGCGAGAAAGACCAGGACACCGATGTTGATTACGAAGAATGGATCTATGGCGAGCCTCCGAAAGATGTGCACTTTGTTCGCCTGGTTGGGGATGAAGTAATTCGCGTGGAAGTCATGAAAGTGAGTGGCGAGAAAGTTGTGCGCACGGAAAAAGAAGTTGATCTGGCTAGTAGCTCTACTTTAGCCAAGAGTAAGGACGAGCCCGAAGTGCGCCCGGCAGGTGCTCCCAGCTTGCGCCGTCCCGGGGAAGAGAGCGATCAGGATCCACGCCAAGATAACGGCACTGTCGTTACGACACCGGTAACCATCCCCGGAAAACCCGACCCCAGTACGCCCCCGCCACATTACCTGAGCTTGCGCTAGACCATCAGGGACGGGCAAGGCCGTTCCCCGCACGATTCCCTTATACTGAATGTGTGAAGATCGCGCTCGGGCAAATTAACCCTACGGTTGGGGATTTCTCCGGCAACTCAGCCCGGATTATTGATTTTTCCAAGCGGGCCCAGGCTGCCGGCGCCAGCCTCATCATGTTCCCGGAACTTTCTGTGTGTGGTTATCCGCCTCGCGATCTGGTGGAGCGCAGTTCTTTCGTCGAAAACAATCGTAAAACAGTGGAAAACATTGCGGAGCAGACGCGGGGGATTGCCGTCATCTGCGGTGTAGTAACTCCCGCGCATGCAGAAACCGGAAAGTCGGTGATGAACTCCGCGGTTTGGCTGGTGGATGGCAAAGTGGCCTTGCAGCAATCCAAGATGCTGCTTCCTACCTACGATGTGTTTGATGAAATGCGCAATTTTGCTCCGGCAAAAAATCAGGCCGTGTTCCCATTCTGCGGAAAGAAGATGGCCTTGACCATCTGTGAGGATGCCTGGAACGACAAACGCTTCTGGAACAAACGTCTGTACACCTCGGATCCCGTCGAACTATTGATGCAGGCAGGCGGAGATTTTCTGCTGAATATATCGGCATCTCCATTTTGGATTGGTAAAAGGGAACTACGTAAAGAAATGCTGGCTACCATCGCACGCAATTACAAAGTGCCGGTGGTGATGGTGAACCAGGTCGGCGGAAACGACAGTTTGGTATTTGATGGTTCAAGTCTTGTGCTTAATCAGGCAGGCAATGTAGTTGCACAAGCAAAGTCCTTTGAGGAAGACCTGGTCCTGTTTGACACCGATACACTAACGGGCGAGATGCATGATCAGGTAGCAGGCGAAGAGGGAAGTGCGTACTCTGCGCTGGTGTTAGGCACTCGCGATTATGTCCGCAAATGCGGGTTCGAGCGCGTCATTATTGGGTTGAGCGGCGGCATCGATTCGGCGTTGACCGCGGCCATTGCAGCGGATGCAGTAGGGGCAAAGAATGTAATCGGGGTTGGAATGCCTGGGCCTTATTCGTCGCAAGGCTCAATTGATGATGCACGTCAGTTGGCGGAAAACCTTGGGGTCCGTTTCGAATTGCTGTGCATCACCGATGTTTTCGAGGCTTATCGAAAGACCCTGCATGGTGTTTTCGCCGGGCTGAAAGAAGATGTTACCGAAGAGAATTTGCAATCACGCGCGCGGGGCGGCATGTTGATGGCGCTCTCCAATAAATTTGGCGCCCTGGTATTGAGCACAGGCAACAAAAGCGAGTTAGGGGTGGGGTATTGCACACTCTATGGCGACATGGTCGGCGGACTGGCGGTAATTTCCGATGTTCCTAAGACTCTCGTCTATCGCCTATCGCACTATGTAAACTCGAAGCGCGCTGTGATACCTCAGGCCAGTTTGGAAAAGCCGCCTTCCGCTGAATTACGTCCTGATCAGAAAGACAGTGATTCTCTTCCGCCCTACGAAGTGCTGGATGCTATTCTCGAAGACTATGTCGAGGACTCCCATCCGGCAGAACAGATCGCTTCGGAGCACGGTTACGACCTGGCTCTGGTGAAAAGAGTTCTACACATGGTGGACCTTGCCGAATACAAACGGCAACAGGCTGCTCCCGGATTGAAGATTTCCGCTAAGGCGTTCGGCTATGGACGCCGTTTCCCGATCGCCGCAAAATCATGAATGATTGATGGTCAGAAAGGACCGCATGTTCCGATCCCTCTGTTTAGTCGCCACATTGTTTACGGTTATTTCCGCATTCGCGCAACAGAAGTCAGCAGCTCCCGCCAAAGCAGCTACTACCGCAAAAGCTTCGACCACGGTGTTGCCGACGGAGGAAACCGTAAATAGCTTCCTTCAGGCCACCTTCGGTTATCAACCGGCGGTGACTTGGAAGATTGCCGACATCCGTCCCGCTAAGGCTCAGGGACTCGCCGAAGTCACGGTTATTCTTACTAATCCCCAGGGAAAACAGCAGTCGGTGTTTTACGTCACGCCAGACGGAACCCACGCGGTACTCGGGGAGATCATTCCCTTTGGTGCACACCCCTTCGAGCCTTACCGCAAGGAACTGGCGGCAAAAGCCAATGGGCCGGTACGTGGTCCAGCGGATTCTTCGGTCACAATTGTCGAATTCAGCGATATGCAGTGTCCCCACTGCAAGGCAGCACAGCCCACAATTGAGAAACTCATTGGGGATGAACCCAATGCGAAGTTTGTGTTTGATAATTTTCCCTTGCCTATGCACGACTGGGCGGCCAAGGCTGCGGCCTACAACGTTTGTGTTGGACGCAAATCTCCGGATGCCTTCTGGAAATATGTGGCCAGCGTTTACGATGCGCAGGCTGATATCACGGCAGCAACGGCCGACGAGAAACTTACAGCTCTAGCTGACAAAGCCGGCGTGACGGGTTCAGAGATCGCAACTTGCGCCACCCAAGCTGAAACCATCGGACACGTTCAGGGAGAAGTTCTGTTGGGACAATCTATGGATGTAACTGGCACTCCCACCCTGTTTGTTAACGGTCGTCGTATTGGTGACCTGGGACAGCTGCCCTACGAAGTTCTGAAGTCTCTGGTGGATTTCGCTGCGAAAGGCGGGCAGTGAGAAATAACTTCGTTACTTTGTGATCCAAATATCTGAGGCTTGTTCTGAGGGTGGAGAAATGATCACATAAGGCGTAACCACCATCATCAGTTCGTCGTCATCTTCCTCTTTGCTATTGCTGGTCACGATCTTGTTGAAGCCCGGAACCGAACCCAGTCCCGGGATTCCGGTCATGCTGCGGGTATCAGTCCGCGAAACAGTACCTACGATCACTGTGGACTCGCCTTCCTTGAGCTGCGTCGTGCCTTTGTACTCGCGGTTGGAGATGACTGGGATTCCATTGAATGACTGGCCAAGCAGCGTGCGGAATTGCATTTCAAGAGTCAGGGTGACGTCCGAATTCCTGCTGACGATTGGCTTCGCCTTCAGGTTCAAACCCAGATCTTCATAATTGAAGGAAGGGAACGGCGCCTGGAAGGAACCGTTCTGTAGCACCTGTGAAATCGCTGAGCTATTAGAAATCGGGGCGAACGACGCATTGAGAATCGGGAAGCGGCTGCCGATGCGAAACACAGCGTCATCGCCTTGCGAAGTGCGCAGGTAAGCATGTTCCAACGTTTTCACGCGGCTTTCGTTCAGAGAGAGTTGGGCGCTCAGCGTGCCTAACGACAATCCCATCAGGGTAATGCCATTTCCGAAGGTGGCCAGGGGCTGACTGAAGATCGAACTCTGCTGGCTCTGTAATTGTTGCAGCAGAGCGGAGATGGCAGTGGAATTTGCCTGATTGATCCCCCCACTGGCGATCAACTGGTTTATCAAGTCCTGAATATTCTGTCCCCCCAGCGCAGCCAATGCACCCACAGGAATATTGAACATCTGGAACTGGTTGGGCAGATTCAGTCCCATATTGCGCATAAAAGTGTGGCTCACTTCGTAGACGCGTATGTCCAGCATCACCTGCGGCTTGGTATTGTCGAGACTGGAAAGAAAAGCGGTCGCGGCATCCATGGTCCGCTGCGAAGCGCGCACCACAATCGTTCCCGACTGCGCCTGGGGTGACACAAAGCGAATTTCGAACAAGCCACGTAGCAGGTTGACAATGTCAGTCGTATCTTTTGGTTTTGAGCCCTGGAATATAAAAAGTCCGCATCACCATGCGGTCAAAAGCGTTATGGTTTTCCAGGCTATCCGCGGCCAGCAACATTTGTTTTTCGGACAGCGGTGTCCAGAAAGACTTAGTCACCGCACAGGCTGCCTGTGCGGTGACTAAGTCTTTCTGGACACCGCTGTCCGAAAAACAAATGTTGCTGGCCGCGGATAGCCTCGAAGACCATCAGCTTGACCGCATGGTGATGCGGACTTTTTATATTCCAGGGCTCAACAACGCAAAAGATACGACTGACATTGTCGACCTCCTGCGTGGCTTGTTCGAAATTCGCTTTGTGTCACCCCAGGCGCAGTCGGGAACGATTGTGGTGCGCGCTCGCAGCGGCCATGAATGCCGCGATCGCTTTCTTTCCGGTCTCGACAATACCAAGCCGCAGGTGAAGCTGGACATACGCGTCTACCGAAGCGGGCCATACTTTTATGCGCAATATGGGATTGAATCTGCCCAACCAGTTCCAGATGTTCAATATTCCTGTGGGCGCATTGGTTGCGCTGAGGGGACAGAATATTCAGGACTGGATTAACAGTTGATCGCCAGCGGGGGATCAATCAGGCAAAGTCCACTGCCATCTCCGCTCTGTTGAGAACAATTACAGAGCCAGCAGAGTTCGATCTTCAGTCAGCCCTGGCCACCTTCGGAAATGGCATTACCCTGATGGGATTGTCGTTAGGCACGCTGAGCGCCCAACTCTCTCTGAACGAAAGCCGCGTGAAAACGTTGGAACATGCTTACCTGCGCACTTCGCAAGGCGATGACGCTGTGTTTCGCATCGGCAGCCGCTTGCCGATTCTCAATGCGTCGTTCGGCCCGATTTCTAATAGCTCAGCGAGAGCACAGGTGCTACAGAACGGTTCCTTCCAGGCGCCGTTCCCTTCCTTCAAATTATGAAGATCTGGGTTTGAACCTGAAGGCGAAGCCAATCGTCAGCAGGAATTCAGACGTGGCCCTTGACTCTTGAAATGCAATTCCGCACGCGAGTGGCCAGTCATTCAATGGAATCCCAGTCATCTCCAACCGCGAGTACAAAGGCACGACGCAGTTCAAGGAAGGCGAATCCACGGTGATCGTGGGTACTGTTTCGCGGACCGATTCCCGCAGCGTGACCGGAATTCCGGGATTTGGCGCGATTCCGGGATTCAACAAGATCGTGACCAGCAACAGCAAAGAGGAAGATAACGACGAACTGATGATGGTGGTTACGCCTTACGTGGTCATTCTCCAGCCCTCAGAAGAAGCTGCACAAATCTGGATCACAAAGTAACGAAGTTACATCTCACTGCCCACCTTTCGCAGCGAAATCAACCAGTGACTTTAGAATGTTCGTAGGGCAACTGTCCCAGGTCGGCGATACGCGACCGTTAACGAACATGTGGGAGTGCCAGTTATATCCATCCCTTGTGCCAGCAGGATTTCTCCTTGAATCTGTCCGAAGGTATCAGCCTTGAGCAGCGCAAACAGCGATCTCCGAACCCGTCACGCAGGCTTTATCAGCTAGAGCAGTAAGTTTTTCATCCGCTGTTGCTGCCGTGATATCAGCCTGTGCATCGCGACCGCTCGCCACAAATTTCCAGAAGCATCGTTCAGATTTTGCGTCCAACGCAATCGTTGTAGGCCGCAGCTTTGGCCGCCCAGCATGGTCAGGCAAGGGAAAGTTTTCAAACATCAGTTTCGCATTGGGATCGTCCTCAGTGAGTTTTTCGATCGCTGGCTGCGGGCCTTTGCAGTGGGGACATTGCATATCGCTGAATTCGACGATCGTCACCGGAGAATCCGCTGGCCCGCGTGACCGGCCCTTTGGCCTTCAGCGCCAGTTCCTTGCGGAACGCTGGAACGGGTGAGCACCAAAAGGAATGATTACCGAGTACCGCATGAGTTCCATCCGGCGTTACGTAAAACCGCTGCTGTTTTCCCTGTGGATTACTAAGAATAACCGTGACCTCCGCGAGTCCTTGAGCCTTAGCCGAACGGATGTCGGCGATCTTCCAGGTCAACGCCGGTTGATAGCCGAAGGTGGCCTGAAGGAAGCCATTTACCGTTTCTTCGCTCGGTAACCCGTGGTAGATGCACTTGCAGGAGTTGATGTTTCGACGTAGTTGCTGGCTTTTGTTGCGCAAATGCGAAGGTGACCGTAAACACTGTGGCGAATAACAGAGAGAACGGAACATGCATTCCTTTCTGACCATCAATCATTCATGATTTTGCAGCGATCGGGAAACGGCGTCCATACCCGAACGCCTTAGCGGAAATCTTCAATCCGGGAGCAGCCTGTTGCCGTTTGTATTCGGCAAGGTCCACCATGCGCAGAACTCGTTTCACCAAAGCCAGGTCGAAACCCGTGCTCCCGAAGCAATCTGTTCTGCCGAATGAGAGTCCTCGACATAGTCTTCGAGGATAGCATCCAGCACTTCGTAAGGCGGAAGAGAATCACTGTCTTTCTGATCGGGACGTAATTCAGCGGAAGGCATTTTCCAAACTCGACTGAGGTATCACAGCGCGCTTCGAGTTTACATAGTGCGATAGGCGATAGACGAGAGTCTTAGGAACATCGGAAATTACCGCCAGTCCGCCGACCATGTCGCCATAGAGTGTGCAATACCCCACCCCTAACTCGCTTTTGTGCCTTCCTATATATCCAGGGCGCCAAATTTATTGGAGAGCGCCATCAACATGCCGAGCCGCGCGCGTGATTGCAAATTCTCTTCCGCGTAACATCTTCTTTCAGCCCGGCGAAAACACCATGCAGGGTCTTTCGACAGCCTCAAACCGTAATGCACAGCAATTCGAAACGGACCCCGAAGGTTTTCCGCCAACTGACGTGCATCGGATATTTGCGACAAATAAAACCAGGCAAGTCCGACCCCAATTACATTCTTTGACCCTCCTGCATCCGCTGCAATGGCCGCGGTCAACGCCAAATCGATGCCGCCGCTCAACCCAATAATGACGCGCTCGAACCCGCATTTGCGACATGATCGCAAATACCTAACACCACGCAGAGTACCACTTGCCTCTTCGCCTGCTACCTGATCATGCATCTCGAGCGTTAGTGTATCGGTGTCAACAGGACCAGGTCTTCCTCAAAGGACTTTGC
>CAWBXL010000209.1:0-7410 GCA_963792305.1 uncultured Acidobacteriaceae bacterium
GCTGGTCTCGGCAACCACCGGTTCCGGCGTCTTCGGGACCTCCGAAATTACAGCAGCAAAAGCTGATCTCTCACTTCAGAGAATGCAATCCCAGGTAAAATTATCCTTTCTTACAAATTTTTCAGTTCAGGATATGTACCAACCCGGAATGTGGGGATGGTCTTGACACGTACCCGCTGAACCGCCATGCTAGCAAGTCAATGGGAGAGACCATGGCCGAAGCCTCACCAGAGAAGCGTTCCACACGCCGTTTCGCGCTTCGTCTGCCAGTAGCCGTCAAACAAGAGCAAACCGACCCGCAGGAACAAGCAGCTATCAGCCGGGATGTAAGTGCCCGTGGCATATGCTTTTACGTGGAATCGGCGGTGGAGGAAGGGGCTCTGATCGAGTTCACCCTTACGCTTCCGCCGGAAATTACCCTCACTGAGAGCATTCACGTCCGCTGGCAAGGGGGCAAAGTCGTGCGGGTGGACGAGCCAAGCGGATAAGAAAATGGCAAGGTGGCGGTGGCGGCGGTCATTGAAGAGTATGAATTCCTGCCCCAAACGTAACCTTTTGGGATGTGATCAGCGCGATATCTTTCCCAGCGGCATCTTAAATTTATAGTGGATGGATTTTTTGCCGCGTACTTATTCCCACCCAATCGGGTTGTTGCTTGCAGTTATGGTTCTGCCGGTCGCAACGAACTGGGCGCAGACGGTGGCAATATCACGCACACCGGCAAACCGCATCCGATCGATGCGGGTCATCTCCAGCGCAGAAGGCCCCGCAATTGAAATCATTACCTCTTTTCCCATCACCCCTAAGATAATTACGCTACAAGATCCTGCGCGGCTGGTCATTGATCTGCCCGATTCTTTATTGTCATCTCCGAAGGCGTTTATTGATTTCCGCAGTGATCAGATCGAGAATTCGCGCCAACCAATTTCAAAATGCGCCTCCGATTTCTCGTGTAGTAGTGGACTTGGCCAAGCCCATTGGGTATAGCTGGGATGCGGCGGGGAATCGTTTGATGATTCGACTCAAATCGCTGGAGCAGAAGATTGCGCCCGCGCCTCCTACTCCAGAAATAGCCATGGTTGCGCCTGGAAGTTCGGGAGCTACCGTGCAAACCGTATCACGAACTGAAGGTCAGGGGTCCTCACTTACGGCCGGTAGCGATACTGCCATCATGCACCTGCCTCGCGGCGGGCAAGTGCGCGTATGCCCGAGCACTACGCTTTCGGTGAATTATTCCAAGAACGGCCGCGACATGTTGCTGGCCATGAATACGGGCGCTCTCGAAGCGCATTATGTGCTGGATACTTCCGCTGATTCGGTGATGACTCCGGATTTCCGCATACAGTTCGTTGGCCCCGGCGAATTTGATTTCGCCATCAGCGCGGATGCGCATGGCGATACTTGCGTAAAGTCATTGAGGGGAAACACCGGCTCTGCAATTGTCTCCGAGTTGATGGGAGACGGCAGCTATCAGGTGAAGCCAAGTGAAGAAATAGTTTTCCATAGCGGGCAAATCTCCCAGCGCACGATGCTGGCGCCAGCGAATTGCGGATGCCCCGAGGCGTTGATTCCAGAGTTACTGGCATCCGCCGCGGGGCCGACCTCGGTTCCCGACCGTCGTGGGCAGGCAGATGGAAATAGCATCGCTACCCAGCCCTTGCCGGACCCTAACAAAGTCCACATCAAAGTTGATGCCCCATTTGTTTTTAGGGCTACAGATTCCCAGGTCCCATCTGCTCCAGTTCGTGAGGTGGCCCGGCTTTCTTTGGTCTCTTACCAACACCCCGAGCCGCTGGAAGTGCTGGTGCTGGCCGCCCGAGCCGCAAATCATTGCTGCCAAGCCGCGGAATAGCGGCTTCTTTGGGAAGATTAAAGGCTTCTTTTCCGCGATTTTCCGATAAGTCTCCTCTGCCCAACCGGTTGGTTCCTTTGCGGGTTCCTGTTACTAAGGTTCATTGCCCGCCATTCTTGACCCCGCATATAATTTCTCTACTTCTCTTCCAACTATCTGAGGAATTGTTGTCCATGACGAAGGCCACCGCGGCAAGCCAAGAGCCGGACCATAACCGGCAAGGGCAAGAACTGGAAATTTTTCACGGTGTGGCCAAGGCTCTCACCTCTTCGCTGGACCTCGATTCCATTCTGCAAACCATCATGGAAAAAATGGCTGAATATTTTCAGCCAGATACGTGGTCACTGCTCATGGTGGATGAAGAAAAAAATGAGCTTTATTTCGCCATCGCAGTCGGCACCGCTGCGGAGGCCCTGAAAAATGTTCGGCTAAAAGTGGGAGAAGGCATCGCCGGATGGGTGGCAAAAAACGGTGAACGGCTTATCGTCCCTGACGTCATGACCGATCCGCGCTTTGCCAAGCGGATTGATGAAATGACCAAGTGGGAGACGCGTTCTATTATTTGCGTGCCGCTACGTTCCAAGCTGCGAGTACTGGGCGTGATCCAGCTGGTCAATGTTCACCTCGATCATTTCACCAATCAGGAAACCTTCTTTCTGCAATCGTTGTGTGACTACGCCGCAATTGCCATCGAGAACGCGCGTGCCGTCGAAAAAATTCAGGAACTGACCATCACCGACGATTGCACCGGACTCTATAACGCGCGTCATCTTTATAAAACGCTGGAGGCTGAGGTCTACCGTTCGTCGCGTTTTGGTTATGAGTTCAGCGTTTTGTTCATTGACCTCGATCACTTCAAGGCAGTCAATGACACACACGGGCATTTGGTGGGCAGCAAATTATTGGCGGAAATTGGATACCTGATTAAAGCCCAGCTTCGCTTGATTGACTTTGCTTTCCGCTACGGTGGTGATGAGTTTGTTGTGCTTCTACCGCAGACAGGAAAAGACTCGGCGATCAACGTGGCCCGCCGTTTACAGGACAGTATGCGAGCCAGCGTATTCTGCAAAGAAGAAGGATTGAATCTAAACGTCCGCGCCTCAATGGGCATGGCGACATTTCCGCACGACGCCAAGACTCCGCACGATGTCATCCGCCAGGCCGACGAAATGATGTATCTGGTCAAGAACACGACCCGCGACAACATTGGGATCGCCCAGCGCGGAGTGATGAAGTAATTTCTTAAAAACGACTTGAGTTTTCAGACAAATTTGCGGCGCTTATTCCGCCGTTCCTTGTCGGACGAGCGTACGGTTACGATACGAGCGTCACTTTCCTTCCGTAGAGCCTTTACCAATTTGCGCTGTCGTTTGACTTTTCATAGTCTTCGATTTTCCAAATGGGTTTGCTGCTATTCAAGAGTCTCAACAAGTATTCACGAGACTGTTCTTTCGCCTTGGCCGTGTCAACGTGGGCTTTATGAGTGCGGCGTGCCATAGCTGGTTCCGCTGCCTTTTATATACCGATACGACAACCCAACAAATTATTTGTCACTCATGGTTTAAAAAATCTTGATATTGAGGCCCCGAAGGAGCGAAAGAAATCTATTGAGTAGGTTCTTTGGCCGCGACGATGCGGTCTGTCTCTACATTCTTTAATTGCTGTACGATTCCCGAAGGCCAATGAATTTCCACGAGGTCTACTGAAGTATCACTCCCAATTCCAAAATGTACCGGCCCTGCGCTCGATGACGCATAACCTGCGCTGGTGGACATGTGTTGATATTGCGCGCCGTGTTTGGTCACAATCTTGATGCGTGCTCCAATACCATCGCGGTTGCTTTTTGTTCCTTGCAGCTTCAACTCCAGCCAATGATTGTGGTCGGGACCGTCATTCATCCAGATTTCAGCTGGGGCGCTGAGCGCGGTTACCACGACATCCAGTTTGCCGTCACCGTTCAAATCGCCAATCGCTGAGCCGCGGTGACGCGATGGAGCCAGCGCAGTGAATCCAGCTTCAGCCGTCAAAGCAGAAAACTTCATTCCACCCAAGTTATGGAAAACCGTGTTCGGCTGTTCGATCATCAGGCGCGGCTGCGACTTCATTCCTTGCACATGTCCGCGAGAAACGAAAATATCCTTCCATCCGTCGTTGTCAAAGTCGGCGATGTTGGGAGAGTATCCGGCCATAGGCAGGGTCAACTTGGTCATGCCGCTGGTTTCAGTCACGTCTTCAAAATCGCCTTTTCCTGTATTGCGATAAATGGGGAAAGTTTCTTTGTCGAGGGCGACAATGCAAATGTCGGGATAGCCGTCGTTGTCGAGATCGCGGGCATCCACCCCCATGCCGGAAATAAATGTGCCATCTTCGCGCAACGCCACGCCTGCCTCGAACCCAACCTCATTGAATTTTCCGTGGCCCTGGTTGCGAAAGAGAAAGTTCACCAGCTTGTCATTGGGAATGAACAGGTCCATCTTGCCGTTGAGGCTGAAGTCGTCCGCCGCTACCCCCATTCCCTTTCCCGGCTGCGCGCGCAGGCCGGATTCGACGGAAGCATCGCGGAAAGTCCCGTCTCCTTTATTAATAAACAACTGGTTGGGAGTGGGTTTGTACATTTTGGGGTGGCAGTAGTCACGATGACCGTAGGCTTCACAGTCCGGTTCGTTTTTGGCATCCCATTTGAGGTAGTTGACTACAACTAAATCCAACAGCCCATCATTATTTACGTCCACCCACGCGGCAGTGACAGACCACAGCGGCCCATATTCCGGATCTGGTTTGTTGAGTCCTGCTTTTTCGGTGACATCGGTGAAGGTGCCATTGCCGTTGTTGTGATAAAGCGTGTTGCGATATACGCCGGCTACAAAAATATCTTCATAGCCATCGTTATCGAAATCGCCGATGGCCACGCCCATGTCAAAGCCCGTGCCGGCCAGCCCTGTTTTTTGGGTGACGTCGGTGAAGTGGCCATGCCCGTCGTTCTCAAACAGGCGGTTAGAATATTTCGGAGAATCTTTCTGGAGCGTGTCAATGTTCGCTCCATTGGTAAAGAAGATATCCAGCTTGCCATCATTGTTGTAGTCGAACACAGCGACGCCACCGGCCATGGTTTCTGGAGCGTGGGCCAGAGGCGTTTCAGAATTTTCCAGTCGAAAATCGATCGGCTGATAAGTGAAGTGAATGGGACTGCTGTCTTTCCCCGGAGCGGCGGTTTGTCCACTCAGGGAAACAGTCAGCAGCACAGCAATTCCAGCTAGAAACTCCCAACGATTCATTGGCCCAAACTATTCCGGCAATTTCTGTTCACCGTGGATCAAAAACTCGGCATCGGCTTCTGCCGCGGAAGTTCCCGGCTGACCTCCGCCCACAGTAATACTGTACGCTCCGGCAAACACAGCGCGGTCACCGGCTTGATTAACGTAACTCAAATCGCGTGGATTCAGACTGAGTTGCATATGCTGAGTTCCACCTGCCGGAATATGAACACGAGTGAACCCACGCAGAGCACGCAAAGGAGCGCCAGGTGCTTTGGGAAAGTTGATGTATAACTGCACCACTTCATCTCCATCCGGCCCATTCGCATTTTTGACGTCTACATCGGCAGTGAGCGTGTCTCCTGCGGTTAGATCGTTGGTTGACAGCTTAAGGTTGCTATATTCGAACTTCGAGTAACTCAAGCCGTAGCCAAATGGATAGAGCGGCTTACCCTCGAAATATCGGTAAGTGCGATTTTTCATCGCGTAATCCGTGAAGGAAGGAAGCAGATCAATACCTGTGTAGAACGTCACAGGTAAACGCCCCGCCGGATTGTTTGCTCCTGCCAGAGTCTGTGCGATTGCCGCTCCACCTTCTTCGCCCGAGTACCATGCATCGAGTATGGCATTGGCATGATCGTTGGCCCAGTTAACGGAGAGCGCACTGCCATTCATCAAAACAACAACCAGCGGCTTCCCAGTCGCGCTCAGTGCTTCGAGTAAATCCTCTTCTTCTTTTGGCAGATCAATTTTGATGCGGTCACCGCCCTCGAATCCCGGCACATTGACCTTCATCTCTTCGCCTTCAAGTTGCGAAGTGATGCCGACCACCGCAATGGCAACATCTGCTTGCTTGGCTAACGCAACAGCATCTGGGATCGGATTTGCCACCACTTTCAACCAAACCAATCGGATGCCGAAGCCGCCTTGCCCGTATTCCAGCTTGATTGGATAACGACGGCCCTTTTCCAAATGAACTGTCGCCAGGTTCGGTTGAGGAGCATGCAGCGCGAGATCGTCTACGATTACCTTGCCATCGAACCAAAGCTTCTCCATTGCTCCAAAAGTTCCCAGCTGGTAGTCGCCGGTATCATTCGCGGTGAGAAATCCAGTCCAGCGCGCCGAAAAGTTCTGCATGCCCGGCGGTGGTGCGATCGCCCCACGCTCCGGGCGAAAGCGGTTCAAGTTGATCGATTTATCTACGCGGACGACTTGTGCCGCCCCGGTAAAGTCTTTGTTGGAGAAATACTCACCGCGAAGACCAGGCTCCCCATCGGGAGATGACAGAACCTCGGTTGGGATCACATCTTCCGTGCGCAGAAAATTCATCCCCGGCGCATAAGTGACTTCGGCGGATGGAAACTGCTGACGAATGCCAGCAAGAGCAGTCGTGGAGTGCGAAGGCGTGCCGTTATAGTTGCCTTGAAGCACGCGCGCAGATTCCGCCAGAGGCCCAAGTACTGCAATTGTCTTGACGTTATCCTTCAGCGGCAGCGTGCCATCGTTCTTCAGCAGCACCATCGATTCGCGAGCGATCTTTAGCGCCAGAGCACGGTGCGCGTCACTGTCAATCTCCGATTCCGGAGTCTGCGAGTACTTCACCATCTCCGGCGGATCGAACATGCCCAGACGGAAACGCGCAGTAAATGTCCGCCGCAGTGAAGTGTCAATGTCTTTCTCTGTCAGGAATCCCTGCTTCACTGCATCAATAAATCTCACGTAGTCAGAGTTATCGCGCATCACGCGAAAGAAATCGGCGCAATCGTTGTCCATGCCCTTCTTGACTGAGAGTCCCGCGGCTTCCGCCATACTCTTGGTGTACTTGTGTCCGTTAAAGATGTCCGCTACCGCATCGCAATCAGAAACCACATAGCCGTTGAACTTCCACTTGTCGCGCAATTGATCCACCAGCAGAAAATCACTGGCGCAGGCGGGCTGTCCGTTCACCCGGTTATATGCACACATGACAGATCCAGCTTTGCCCTCGGTGACGGTGGCACGGAAAGCTGGAAGATAGGTGTCTTCCATGTCGTGCTTCGAAATAGTGACGTCCATGCTGTGACGCGCGGGTTCGGGGCCGCTGTGCACGGCAAAGTGTTTTGGAGTCGAAATCACGCGGTAATACTTCGGATCATCACCTTGTAGTCCGGTTACAAACGCCACACCCATACGTGCCGTCAGGAATGGATCCTCTCCGTAGGTTTCCTGCCCACGTCCCCAGCGAGGGTCGCGAAAGATGTTGATGTTGGGAGACCAGAAATCGAGCCCCTCCATAATGTCTCGCCGCCCCGCCCGTACTGCCTG
>CAWBXL010000210.1:0-5741 GCA_963792305.1 uncultured Acidobacteriaceae bacterium
TTGATCACTAAGCGTATTTCAGAAACAGTCGCTCTACGCGCGCGTGACTTAAAGCTGGAACATGTTCATCAAGGCATTCAGGACAAACTGAGTGTCTTCAAGGAAATTTTAAAAAAAGAAGGATTGAAAGCCAGCGAAGCTGCCTTTGTCGGCGATGATGTGATTGATCTACCGGTAATGTGGAATTGCGGATTTGCGATTGCGGTAGCGAATGCTCGTACGGAAGTTAAGAAAGACGCTCATTACGTTACGCCGCATGCTGGAGGAGATGGCGCATTGCGCGATGCCATCGAGTACATTCTGCGGGCGCAGGGCAGGTTGAAAAAAGTCATCACCAGTTACATTGGAGCGCGAAGTCCTACAGTGCAATAGTAGTCGCGGTCGCTAGCTTCTGGCCATTGGCCGGACACTCGCGACCGACGATTAGCGACTAGTCGGGTATTACCGGTGGCTTGTTAGTCATCAGTTCATTAAACCGCGGGTCTTTGCGCAACGCCGCAAATTCGGCATCTTTGTAAACCTTATCAATATCTTTGTACTGCTCCTCCATCGCTTTCCGCAGATGCTGTAGGGAAAGATCGAGCAGCCCAATCTTGGCGTACGCTTTGGCTACGATGTAGTCATAAAAAGCGCGCTCTTCCTGTGGAGTGGTTTGACCCACGACTCCCACCCGCGAGCTGTGGGTGAGAACATCGGGATCTAGTTGCAGCGCGTGTATATAGGCAATCATCGCCTTTTCAGGCTCTTTTTTGGCGAAATAAGCTGCTCCCATATTTCCGTAATAGGCGGCGGTGTCGGGATGAAGCTTCAGTGCGATCTCGTATTCACGAAGGGCCTTGTTATAACTTTTCTGCGCATAAAGGACGGCACCGAGATTGTTATGGGCGTCAGAGTAATCCTTATTCGTGCGAATTGCAGTGCGGAAACATTTACCAGCCATCGGCAGGCGTTGTAACTGGAGATAGGCAATCCCCATTTTGTTTTCGACTACGGCGTTGTGGGGATCTTTGTTAAGGGCTGCCTGGTAATAGTCAATCGCATCCAGGTAATCCTTTATCGCGCGCAGTTCGTCTCCGCGCTTATCAAGCTCAGCAGCGGTTGCATTTTCTGCAGGCGCGTCAACGCGTGGCGCCGGAGGAGCAACTTCAATTTGTTCGGCGGAATAGACCTGGGCTTGAATCGCTACAGCGCTGAAAAGCAGCGATAAGGAACAGAGTAGAGAGAGACGACGCATACGATCACCTCCCGGAAAGCCTAGCTTTTATTCAAGATAGTCTTCAAGCAAATTAGACACCGGAACCAGACAAAATGGCTAATGATTGGGCGTGCTATCGTTTGGCGCCGGTTTAGGAGGGTTAGACGATTTATCGTCCTTGAAGATATCCGCAATTTTGCCGAGAAAAAGCCTTTCTTTTTATTAGGATCGGCTGGCTGTGAACCGTCCGGAGGCGGCTGCACTTGAGCATTCGGCGGATTAGGTTTGTCTCCACCCAAACCCACCATACGAGAGAAAAAGCCTTTTATGCCTCCATTTTGGTCACAGGATTCATTCGGTTCGGTTCCTGCGATGAAGGCAGCGGTGTACGTATCCGGGCAGGCTGCATTAGCCAGACGGTTGGTCATCTTGTCTAACTGTACGTCTACCACGCCCGATGGCTGGCTGAAATCTTTGACGTGGAATATTGCTGAAGCGCCGTGGCCCGCTTCATGAACTCGGTCCAAATCGGTGCGGCGGTTTGCGCGCCGCTTAAGTGAATATCGCTATAGTCGTCGTATCCCACCCAGACAATGCACAGCAGATTGCTCGTGTAGCCGGCGAACCAGCCATCATGGGAACTTCCGGTTTTACCTGCTGCCGGAGCGCTGAACCCCCTCTGGCGCACACCAATTGCAGTGCCGTTGTTAATCACGGCTTCCAACATGTTCGTCATTACGAAAGCAACGCGAGGGTCGAGCACCTGCTGGCGCTCCGGTTTGTAGTCGGCAACGATGTCGCCGTTGGCGTTGCGAATTGAATTGATCAGAATCGGTGTAATTCGTTGGCCACCGTTGGAAAAAACCGTGTAGGCACTAGCCATTTCGATTGGAGTTGCGTCATACGATCCAAGCGCCATAGCTGGAGTGGCTTTGACGGAGTTGATGCCGGCAGATTTTGCCAGATTGGCAACTTTGTCGTATCCAACTTCTTCCGCCAGCTTTACGGTGGCATTGTTCAGCGACATCGCCAGTGCGTACCGGGCGGTTACCTGACCGTGATACTCCTCTTTGTAATTTCGCGGTTCGTAGATCTGGTCGCCGTAAGTGAATGTGGTCGGTTCATCAGCGACCATCGTTGCGGGAGTAAAGACAGTTGGCGCGCCCTCGAGAGCGCTATTGATGGCTTCGGCGTATACGAAGGGTTTGAATATTGAACCTGTGGGCCGGCTGGCTGAGGCGTGATTTAGCTGACTCATCCCATAATTGCGACCGCCTACCAATGCCAGGATTTCGCCCGTGTGCGGGTTCATCGCGACCAGAGCGACCTGCGCCTCCGGCCCCGGATCGACTTTGGTTTCAAACTTCTTGCCCACTCTCACGCGATGCGTGCGGCGCTTGGTGACTTCATCATCCACGATCTTTATGCCGGCCTGTACCGCCTGTGCGGCGGCTTGCTGAAGATCTGGATCGAGCGTGGTGTAAATGCGATAAGCCTGATCGTTTACGTCGCGTTCATTGAATTTACTGACCAGCGTGTCGCGAACGAGATCAACGAAATAGGGCGCGTCACTGGCTTCCACGTTGGGCGGAGCCAGTTTGAGCGGCGTGGCCTTGGCCTTTTCAGCTTCCTCTTTGGTGATTGCGCCCGTCTCTACCATGCTTTCGATCACGCGATTGCGGCGTTCCAAGGCACGTTCGGGGTGACGGTAAGGCGACAATGCACTGGGCGCCTGAATTAGTCCGGCGATCAGAGCAGCTTCAGGCAGCGAAATATCCTTCAGATCTTTGTTGAAATAGGAACGTGAAGCTTCGGCAAAGCCGCTGATGGTGAATGAACCACGCTGCCCCAGGTCTACACGGTTGGCATAGAACTCGAAAATCTGTTCTTTGCTGAACTTTTGTTCCAGTTCGATGGCGATCAGCATCTCCACCATTTTGCGTTTGATGGTCTTTTCTGGAGTGAGAAAAAACGCCCGCGAAATCTGCATGGTGATGGTGGATCCGCCCTGGCGGTGCTTGCCATGGACGATATCAATCCACGCGGCTTCCGCCAGGCGCATGAAGTTGACGCCCCCGTGCTGAAAGAAGCGGCGGTCTTCTATGGCCAGGACCGCATTGACCAGCACTTTGGGGATGTCGTTGTACTTGACCAGCTGGCGTTTGGAACGTTGCTCAGCGTCGAATAGTGACGTCACCATCTGCGGTTCGAGCTCGTAAGCGGTAAGATCACCGCCGCGCCCGGTAATGCTCTGGACCTGCCCGTCGCTTACACGGATTGTGGCTGGTTCCGGTGCGTGATACGAGTTAGCCCCAGGTTTGATTTCAATGGCGCTGCCTATCAGGCGGTAACTGCCCATGCCTGTGGGATCATCATGTTCGGAATAACCTGTACGGCGGAGATCGCTGGCGATTTCCTTCAGATTAGCTTTGTCGCCCACGCGGACGGCGCGCGGCAGAGCGTAAATTTTGGCAGAATTGCTGAAAATAGGGCTTTTGAATCGCTCCTGAATGATTCGGTCGTACTTGACGTAGAAATAGGCAAATACGCTGACAAATAAAACCGAAGCGATGGTGAAAATCAAGAGAGCCGCCCGGATCAGCGGATCGCGCATGAACCGGCCCTTACCCTTGCCTTCGCCCTTTGGAATCCTAAGTTTAATGGCCACGTGGGTTTTGCGGGATCCCCGCCTCAGACAGACATTTCACTAGATAGGATGATGCATGGCACAAAGGCGTTATCCAACGCAGGGCCCGTCGGCTTTCAGTAGTATTTTGCACAGAACTCTCGGGAGTATAGGCAGCAAACCGCCTGCCATACTTTCTCTACATTCTAAATCAGCAGAGGCAGTCAGGCTGGTTACTAGAAAACACCCTTGTTCGTTGTCATGGGGTCGAAATTCAAGGTGAGGGGGTATCCCGGAATATTCACGGTGACAGTGTAGGGTGCTTCGATGGTTACCGACCCCGTCCCATTCTGCCCGACATGTTGGACTTTGATCTTATCTTTGTCGAGCGGAACGCCGAAGTCCTGGGCGCGCTTGTAGACAGAGTCCCGGATGGCATCCTCAGTCTTGGTGCTATTTGTGGCCATCATCGCTTCGGTCTTGATGGCATCTTCAAATTGGTAATTCGACCAGTAGGGTGGTATCAACGCCACGCTGACAAAGATGGCGGCGGCAACGACTAAGATCCCGATTAACAGTTTCATGGAAACATCACTCGCTTAGCGCACCCTTTAGCTCGCGCTGAAAGTACGCCACTATCGCGCTGATCCTAGCATCGGCTACAACACGAGTCGAGCGAGTAACGACCTCTACAGTATCTTCGGTAACCTTTTTACCGACGGTGATCCTGTATGGGATACCGACCAGGTCGGCATCTTTGAACTTTACCCCGGGACGCTCGTCGCGATCATCCAGAAGTACTTCAAAACCAGCAGTTTGCAGGCGATTGGCTATATCCTTGGCGGCTTTTGAAATCGCCTCATCTTTAATGTTTGTCGGGGTGACCACGATTTCAAATGGGGCGATTTGCGGCGGCAGCCAGAAGCCGTTTTCATCATTACATTGCTCGATGGCTGCGGTCAGGATGCGCTCAATACCAATGCCGTAACTGCCCATAATCGGCGTAACCTCCTTGCCATTTTTGTCGAGAACGCGCGCTCCCATGGAGTCGGAATACTTGTAGCCAAGCTTGAAAATGTGTCCAATTTCCACGGCTGTGTCAATCCGTAGACTACTGCCGCATTTTGGACACGCTTCGCCGGCCGTGACATTGCGGAGGTCGGCGTAGAACGTGGGTTGAAAAGTCACATCCGGGGTGATGTTTTTAACGTGGTACTCTTCGCGGTTTGCGCCCGGCGATCAGGTTCTTACGTCCTTTCAAGGCTTCATCCACGATTAGGATCGGACGCTCAGTGTCTTTTTTATCTTTGGCCCAATCCACTCCCAGCGGGCCGAGATAACCTGCCGGAGAATGGAAAAGCTGCACGATTTCTTCTTCCGTCATGGGACGGGTTTCTTTCCCACCGACGGCCGAGGAAAGTTTTGCTTTCGTTCATCTGGTGATCGCCACGTAGCAGCAGCACGACCGGACGCAATCTGTTCTGTTTAGTTTTGGCGTCCACTTCAGTTGCCATCAATGCCAGCGTCTTGATTTTGTTTTTCGGGGAGACGCCGAGGAAGCGGGCGACATCCTCAATCGTCTTTTGGCCGGGAGTATGGACTTCCAGCGGCTTGCCGTCTCCTTCAGTTTTTAGATCTTCAACTGATTCCAGCTTTGACGTCGCTTTTTCCATGTTCGCGGCGTACTTGCACTGATCGCAGCTCACAATTTGGTCTTCACCGGCTGGAGTGCGAACCATGAATTCTTCCGACTGCGTGCCACCCATTGCGCCGGAGTCTGCTTCGATCACCATGTACTTTAATCCGCAGCGATCGAAAATCTTGCAGTAGGCGTCGCGGTGCTTCTGATACGAAACGTCGAGTCCCGCCGCATCAATGTCGAAAGAGTATGAATCCTTCATCATGAACTGGCGGACGCGC
>CAWBXL010000211.1:0-6328 GCA_963792305.1 uncultured Acidobacteriaceae bacterium
CCGCGCGGCCGACAAATACTGCACCCACCAAGCCAATGCCAAGTCCTGCAATGGCGAGCACGACACCTTCGCGCAACACCAGCCGCAGCACCTGCTTGCGGTCCGCGCCCAGCGCCATCCTCAGCCCGATCTCGTGCGTGCGTTGCGCGACAGAAAATGCCATCACGCCGTAGATGCCGACCGCGGCCAGCAACAACGCGACGGTGCCGAGAATCCCGAACAGCACCGTGACGGACCGGTCTTCTAGGAACCTGTTCTCCACAATCTGGTCCATGGTCTGGACCTCCGCCATGGGTAAATCCGGATCAAGCGAACTGATCACTGCCCCGACGCTCTTGCGGATCAACTCGGGATCTCCGCTGGAGCGAATGCCGACATTAACCCGAGGCCAGGGGCTTTGATAGAAAGGAACAATGATCTCTCCGTAGGGGTCTTCGCGCGGTCCATTGTTCAGGGTGTCGTGAAAGACTCCAACAATCTCCCATTCGATCGGTGGCCCAGGCCGGTTTGCGTTGGGAACGATTTGCCCGACCAGCAGGCGTTGGCCGATGGGATCCACTCCCGGCAAGTATCGGTGAACGAAATGCTCGTTCACGACCGCCACTCGCGGACTTCCCTCAATGTCCTGGTCGGTAAGGCCGCGTCCGCCAACCATCCGAACGCCGAACGTCTTGAAGTAGTCGGGTGTAGCCATGATGAAACCGGCTGTAACGCGTGAATTGCTGTCGTGCTTTGGCTGGCCGACGATGTCGAAGTTCAGGCCGAAGCCCGAATCACTCAATGGCATTCCCGTAGCCACATCGGCGTGAGACACGCCCGGAATCGCATACAGTTTCTCGAGCAGTCCCCGATAGAACGTCACAATCTGCTGCGGTTGTGAAAACTGCTTGTCCGGAACGGGCAGCCAAAACGTAAGCGTGTGATCGGTACGAATGCCTAGATCAACATGGGTGAGATTCCAGAAGCTGTGGATGGCGAGCCCCGCTCCCGCTAGTAGTGCCAGGGCCAGTCCGAACTCTGCGATCACCAACACGCGCCGCAGCCGCTGATGGCTGCTCGCGCTGCCGGTTCGTCCGCCTTCTTTTAAAGTTTCATTTACGTTCAACCGTGAGGCACGAAGGGCGGGAGCGCATCCGAATAAAATCCCGGCAATTATGCTGCACAGAAAAGTGAACCCCAGCACCGGCAGGCTGAGCCGGACGTCGGCTTCCGAGGGCAGGGACAACCCCATTCCCGATAGCAGAGTCTTCATGATGGTTTGCAGCATGAGTTCTGCAACGCCAATGCCTGCAATTCCGCCGAGGAAAGACAAGGCAAGGCTTTCCGAAAGAAACTGGAAAAACACACGGGCTTTGGTCGCGCCCAGTGAAGTGCGCACGGCGACTTCCCTCAGCCGCGTGGTCGCCTTGGCCAGCAATAGATTGGCGACATTGGCGCACGCGATCAGCAACACGAAGCCAACCGCGCCAAGCAGAGCCCACAGCGTGTTCTGCGTGCTTTTTGGAAACCAGTAGTTGCGCAGCGGAACGACGTTGACACCAAAATCCTTATTTGTTTCAGGATATTCGGCCGCCAGACGGGCCCCAATGACGTTCATGTCCGCCTGCGCCTCGGCGAGGGTTACTCCAGATTTCAACCGGCCGGCGATCGTCAGCCAATGGTCCTCTCGATTGACCACATCCGGTTTGAACGCAAGCGGCACAAGAAATTTGATCTGCATCCGGTCGGGAGCTCCGGGTGCGAGCACGCCGACTACCGTGCTGTGGCTCCTGATCAATGCGGAGCATTTTGCCAAGGATGTTCGCGTCTGACCCCATCTGCTCCCAGGTATCGTGGGTCAGAATGACTTCGCGGTCTTTGCCGGGCTCGCCTTCCTCGGGACTAAAATCGCGCCCCTTGGAAAACTTCACTCCGATCATGGTGTACCAGCCGGGACCGGTCAACATGCCGCGTACCTGCTCCGGCCGGTTCTCAGTCGCCATGTTGAACGTTCCGGATCGCCAGGCAATCATGGATTGAAAGGTCTTGTTCTGGGCCCTCCAATCTAGATAATCCTGTACCGACACGCTGTTGTCGTGACCGCGAACTTTCGACCATAACAAGACCAGCTGATCGGGATTGGGATATGGCCAGGGCGCCAGCATGGTGGAGTAGGCCACGCTGAAGATCGCGGTGGTCGCGCCAATGCCCAACGCCAAGGTCAGGATGGCGGCTGCAGTAAATCCCGGGCTCTTCCGCAGCAGGCGGAAGGCAAATCGAAAATTCTGCATCAGTGTATTCATCGCTGCCTCACTCGTACCGCAACGCCGCCATAGGATCCACTTTCGCCGCGCGCCGCGCAGGAATGTAGCTGGCGGCAAGCCCGATCGCGCTTACCAAAACGCCTACACAGGCAAAAGTCAGAGGATCCAGGGCGCTGATGCCATAGATCTGGCTTGCGACACCCCGCGCGCAAACTGCCGCCAGCAGCACTCCTGGACCAATTTCCAAAATAGTTAGTTTTGCGCTTTCGTTTAGGACCATCATCAGGATGTTTCGAGGGTGCGCGCCCAACGCCACCCGTACACCAAATTCACGAGTGCGTTGTGCAACGGAATAAGCCATTACGCCGTAGAGCCCCATCGCTGCCATCAAGAGGCCGATGCTACTGAGCACGCTTAACAAACTCGCCGCAATCTTGGCCCCGAAAAGCGAGGCAGCAATGTACTCTGTCATCGGTTCAGCATCGAAGATGGTGAGTGCGGGATCGATCCCAGCCGCTTCTCGCCGCAATGAAGAGATAGCTTCATTCACCGAACCAGAAGTGCGCACGTGAAAAGTCAGTCCGTACTCGGGCCTGAAGATCTGCCGGATGGAAATGTAAAAATAAGGTTGAGGGCTCTCGGTGACGCGATGATATTTACTGTCTTTCGCGACGCCGATGATGGTGAACCACTGTCCCCATCCGCGCACTTTGCGTCCAATCACACTTCGATTCCCCGAATACCGGCGGACGAATTCTTGATTTACGATCATCACCTTCGGCGCGGAGGCATCATCGTTCCAATTGAAATCGCGCCCATCAAGCAGCGCGATTTTCATCGAATCGAAGTAGCCGGGTGAGACCAGGTCGCGATAAATCTTCATGTTCTCGTTTCGCGCTGGCGTGTACCCCTCTACCTCAAGACTCTCCCAGTTCCCTGGGTAAAATCCAAGAGGAGGCGAGTCGTCGTAGCTCACCGCAGTCACACCCGGTAATTGTTCAAGCCGTTCCCGCAAACGCCGGCAGAAGGTGTCCGTTTGCTGCGCGCCATAGTTGGCCGTCGAAAAATCGAATTGTGCGAGGGCGACACCATCAGGAGAAAATCCAGGATTGAGCACCCGAGCTGACTCGAAACTTCTGAGAAACAGGACAGCGCCCACCAAAGCGATGAATGCCAGCGTCATCTCGGAAACTACGATCAGCCTGCGTAAGCGATTTCCATGAACACTAGAGAAGCCGCTCCGTCCGCCCTGTTGCAGTTGTTCGTTGAGATCGGTCCGGGGTGCTCGCAAAGCAGGTATCAGACCTGCGAGAACAGTGGTTAGGATCGCCAGCGCAGCGGTAAACGCAAACACCTGTCCATCGAAAGGAGGAGCAAGCAGAGTTGGAGAGGCGACAGCCGGTAGCAACCAGCGTAAAGCGCCACCGAGAAGTTTCGCCAATAGCAGAGCGCAAACCGAACCGCTTAGCGCAATTACAAGCGTCTCGCTCAATAGCTGAGATGTCAGACGCGAGGCTTTTGCACCGAGCGCTAAGCGAATACCAAATTCCTTCGCACGTCCCGTGGTGCGGACCAGAAGCAAATTCGCCAGATTGGCGCACACGATGAACAGCACTAGCCATCCCACAGCCATCAGAATCGCGATCGGAGTGAGCAGCGTTGCCTGTGTGCTGAAATGCGACTGCCAGACCGGAAGAACCGTTGCGCCGATACCTTGATTGGAATCTGCATCCGCCTTGGCCATCCGGATAGCGAGCGTTTGTACTTCACTGCGCGCCTGCTCCAACGTGGCGCCCGGAGCCAGGCGTGCCAGGAGCATGAAGTTGCGGGTATTGCGGTCATTCAACATCCACATTCCCGTGTGGGTGAGCTGGCCGTACATCGTCAGGGGCACCCAAAACTCGTAGTCCAACCCGGCCTGCATACCGTGAAAACCTTCAGGAGCGACGCCGACAATCGTGAATGCAGTCTGGTTGATCCGCAGCACACTTCCGATGGCGGATGGATCAGAGCGGTAATGCGACGTCCAGAAACTGTGGCTGATTACAACCACCGGATGCGCATTCTGCGCATCATCGTTTTCCTCGCGAGAAAAGAAGCGCCCGGCTTCGGGTGTAACCCCGAGCATTTCGAAAAGCCCAGCCGAGGCCATTTCTCCCCAGACGCGTTCGGTTTTCGGAGCCTCGCCGACTGAGAACACATAGCTGCGATATGCAGTTACCGAATTGACCAGATGCAAGTTGTCGCGATAATCGCGGAAGTCGAGATAGGACGTCGTAAGCGGCAGCCCATCCGGTGCTGTGTTCTCAATGGCCACGATGCGATTCGGCTGGGCGGCACCAGGGAATGGATTGAGAAGTAAAGAGCGCATCCAACCAAAAATCGCTGTGTTTGCGCCAATACCCATGGCCAGACTAAGAATGGCCACCGTCGCAAACCCCGGACTTCTGCGCAGCTGCCGTAATGCGTAACGAATGTCGGTAATGACGTTCAGCATAGATTCACTCGTATCTCAACGCGACCATAGGATCCACTTTCGCCGCGCGCCGCGCGGGAATGTAACTGGCTAGCAACGCGATCCCCGCCAGGATGCACGTCAAGCCCCAAGCAAAATACTTTCGGTCAGCAACTGGCGAATCAGCCGCGCCCGGCTCGCTCCCAGGGCGCGCCGCACGGCAATCTCCTGCTGCCGCATGTTCCCGCGCGCCAGCAGCATGTTCGCCAGGTTCGCGCAGCCGATCAGCAGCACAAGCCCGATCAATGCCATCAGCAATCCGGCAACACCGCGGAACCACAACGTATTGGTTTCACCAAAGTAGGTCGCCGGCTCCAGCGTGATGGCGATGGTCGCATCGTGATGGTTATTGGCCCGCCCCCACTGCTGCGCCAGCAATAGCAACTCGGCCGCCCCTTGCGAAGGGCTTACACCAGACCTTAAGCGCGCCAGCAATTGAAGCTCGCCGTCGTTGGCTTGCTCCGACCACGCCCTCGCAGGTTCAAGTCGAGCCTGTGTCGCGGTCGGCGCCCAGAAGTCAGGAACCAGAGGCGGGGCGCCCGACCCAATAAAATCCTGCGGAGCTACGCCAACGATGGTGAATGCCACATCGTTCACCCGCAGCGTCTGGCCCACAATCGAGCGATCCGCATGGAACTCCCTTTGCCAAAAGGAATGGCTCAACACCAGCACTGGCTCCGACTCCGGCTTGTCATCTTCCTCGCCGAAGAAACGGCCGGCTGCTGCGTCCGTGGCTAGGCTGCCGAAATAATCGCCTGAAACAATTTGCCCTTGCAGCGCCTTCCCATTTCCAGGTGCGTCTCCTGGAGCGACAGCGCGAACCGGAATGAGCCGGCTCGCCGCGATTAGGCTTGATAGGTCGTGGTTATGGTCCCGGTAGAAGAGATATTCCGGATAGGAAAAGAAAAACTGGGGATCGCCGGTTGCTCCGCTTTTCAGCGATTGCTCGATCCTGGACAATCCACGGGCATCTTTCACAGGCAACAGCTTCAGCGCCACCCCGTCGTAGGCAGTGAAGAACGTGGAGTTAACGCCGATGCCAAGCGCCAGCGTCAACACCGCGACGGCAGTAAAGCCCGGGCTCTTGATTAGCTGCCGCAGCGCGTAGCGAACGTCTTGGAAAAATCCGTTCATATTGCCTTACTCATACCGCAACGCCGCCATCGGGTCGACCTTCGCCGCGCGCCGGGCGGGAATCAAACAAGCGAACAACACCACCAGCAACATCACGGTGATGGTTGCTGCAACAAGTCCTATTTGGAAGGCTGGCACGCCGAATAACAGACTCTGCATTGCGCGCCCAGCAGCCCATGCACCGACTACCCCAAGCGCCGTTCCTAACAAAAGCAGTCGCGCCAGGCGTAGAAACTGCGTGAGGACTTGTTTCGGTAGCGCTCCTAAAGCCATGCGCACACCAATTTCGCGGCGACGCTGCGCCACGGCATAGCTCAAGACTCCATAAATTCCTACAGCAGCAAGAAGCAGAGCGACACCAGCAAACAATCCCGTCAACAATGCAGGCGAACGCCGGGTTATAAGGCTTTCATTGACGCGGGCTTCCATGGTACGA
>CAWBXL010000212.1:0-8904 GCA_963792305.1 uncultured Acidobacteriaceae bacterium
CGCTGCATGCCCCACGGTCAGCGTGCTCGGCGAGGTGCTTCATCGCCATCAATCCGTAGTCCGCTTTTTTGCTGAGACGTAGCATTAGTACTGCCTCGGTTAATCCGGACCAATTCAGTCGGATATTCGAATTCTAGCCCCCATCCCTATAAAACGCAACCCGTTACAGCCAAATACCGTTGGTTGAGGCCCAAGGGACAAATATGGGTATTGAACGGGGAATAACCCTTATGCGGAAGAGACTTGACAACGGCCTCGCGAAGGCTAAAAATACGGCCAATTTCCGGAGTTTTGCCTCGCCCTCCCGGGCCGGGCGCTCGTAGACCGGATTTATGACTCCCATCCCGCAGCCGCCAGCTCCCGCGAAACCGCCGATGCAACCATGCAAGCACCCACGTGTGCAAATTGTGTCGCGCGACGAAGACTCCGAATACGTCGAGTGCAAAGAATGCGGAGAAATTTTCGAGTCCAGTGAATTCAAAGACATGCTGATCGAAGACACCAAGTTCAGCAAGGAAACATAGCCCCGCGGCGCCCGCGTCAGAAGCTCTGCATTTTTTGAATTTGGGTTGGTTACTCTCTGTTACCTTCCATAACCATGGTAATCGGGGAAAGACCTTGTTCGTTGTGGGCAGCTTGTCAAGACGTTTGTAAACTTCGAGCGGGGGGAATCTGTCTATCTCGGAGTATGCAATGTTGAATGCGTTGGTTGTAGACGATTCCATGTTGATCCGCCATACCGTGTGCCGGTATTTGGAGGAGCGTGGCTTTGCCGTGGAAACCGCGGCCAATGGTCAGGAAGCGTTGGAAACTTTAAAGCGCCTACAGCCTGACCTGATTATTACCGATATGCACATGCCGAAGATGGGCGGGACTGAGTTCATCACGGCGCTGAAAAGTAATGAGGCGACTGCCAGTATTCCTATCGTGATTGTGTCTGGCAAGCAGAATGAGAGCATAAAGAAGGAAAACCGGGCCGATCTAAAGATCTATAAAGATATTGAGATTGAGGAACAGCTGGCGAATGCGCTGCAAACTGTGCTGGGGACGGCCAAGGCGCACGCTGCGGGAAAATAGTCGCGACTATTTCGTTAAGACCATTCCGGCCTCCGCGGAAAAATCCAGGGGAGCGAAGTCGCGGGTCAGGAATTTTGGGTAAGCTGCGGCAGCGATCATGGCCGCGTTGTCCGTTGATAACGGACGGGATGGGAAGTAGACCGGCACGCCTTGTTCGGCTGCCGCCAGTTCGAAGCGCTGACGCAGTTCCGCGTTCGCGGCCACACCTCCGGTGACAAATAACGTAGCGATATCGTGGCTTCGCGCCGGCGCCAGCGTCTTGGCAATCAAATCCTCGACGATTGAGCTTTGAAACGACGCCACCAAGTCTAAGGTTTGCTTGTCGCAGTTCGCCAGATAATCTTCTAATTTCGGCTTAGGGATCCCGGCGAGTGCTACGCGGCGGGCCTCGATGGATTCTTTCATCGCATGTGTTTCGACGTAGCGCAGGACCGCGGTCTTGATTCCGCTGTAGGAAAAATCGAAGCGTTGCTGGCCGTCAGTCTTTTTGCCTCGTTGATTGCGATCCGGATGCTTGATCTGTGAGAGCGAAAACTTTACCGCGGTGGGATCGCCATGGGTAGAAAGGCGATCAATCACCGGTCCACCTGGATAGCCAAGCCCCAAAAGCTTTGCGACTTTGTCGAAGGCTTCGCCGGCCGCGTCGTCGCGCGTGCGTCCGATATTTTTGTAACTCCAGGCCTCGCCTTTTTGCTCCGCCAAGTAAAGATGCGTGTGCCCGCCGGAGACTACCAGTGCCAGAACCGGGAAAATCAACTCTCGATTGCCCTTCTGCCTTTCTTCCAGAAGCACCGCATGAATGTGGCCTTCGAGATGATTCACCGCAATCAGCGGCTTGTCTAAAGCAAAGGCCAGAGCTTTGGCGTAACTGATTCCAACCAACAATGAACCGGCCAGACCCGGCCCTTGCGTCACCGCGATGGCGTCTACGGATTGATAGGTGTGTCCCGCGTCGGCTAGCGCTTTCCGCACCACCGGGACAATCGCCCGCAGGTGTTCACGAGATGCGAGTTCAGGAACAACTCCGCCATAGGGCTGGTGGGTGGCGATTTGCGAGGCAACGACGTTGGAGATTAGTTTTTCTCCCGAGCGCACTACCGCCGCCGCGGTTTCGTCGCAGGAGCTTTCGATGCCGAGAATGTAGGTGTCTGACACAGTTGCTAGTAAGGCCTTAAAATACTGCATCACTATAGTATCGAATTGTGGCCAACCTTCTCCAACACGTGCGTGAGTCCGGATTTCCTTACCCGGAGCGCCTGATTCATTTATTTGTGGGAGGCTCTGAGTTGCACGGGGCCAAAGTGCATGGCACAGACGACATCGACATCTACGGCGTTTACATTGAACCGCCTGACATGGTGTTGGGATTAGAGTCATTGCCGCATTATGTATGGTCAACAGCGGGAGATGACCGACGCAATGGCCCAAATGACGTTGATGTAACTCTCTACTCGCTTCGCAAGTGGGCTGCATTGGCATGCAAAGGGAATCCGACTGCACTCCATTTCCTATTCGCAGCGGGTGTACTCAATTCCGAATTGTGGGCTGACATCGTGGCACAGAAATGCACTGCTTTCTCATCATTGTGCCAAACAATTTATCGGATTTGCCGATGATCAGTTGAAGCGCATGACTGGGAAAAAGGGACGGGCAAGAAAGGGCAACGCCCAGAGATCGAAGCCAAATTCGGATACGATGTTAAAGCAGCGATGCACACTCTTCGCTTGCTTTATGAATGTAAAGAGATTGTTTCCGCCGGACATATCACATTGCCTAGGCCGGAGCGTGATCTGCTGATTCGCGTGCGCACGGGTAAGTATTCCATCGAGAAAGTAATTTCCATGGCCCAAAAACTCTTTGTGGAATGTGAGGAAGCAGCAAAAAGATCCATATTGTCTGAGAAAGTTGATCGTCACGTTGTATCGCAGATAATTGCGAATTGTTACCAAAAAGGATGGGGCTTCGTTAAGGACTAAGCTGCCACGATTCATTCCAAAAATGTCAGAAAGAAAACAGCACGCTCTCCAAGTGATCCAGTCGCTACATCAGGCTGGGTTCCACGCATTTTTAGTCGGCGGCTGTGTACGCGACCTACTTCTTGGACGCGAACCGGCTGACTTCGATATCTCCACGGATGCCACTCCAGACGACGTAATGCGCATTTTTCCCAAGACTTACGCCGTGGGTGCCCAGTTTGGCGTGGTGCTGGTTGCGATCAGCGATACAGAAACTATAGAGGTCGCTACCTTCCGCAGCGATGTCGGTTACTCCGACGGACGCCATCCAGACGAAGTTCGATTTACCAAATCTCCGCAGGAAGATGTGCAGCGCCGCGACTTCACCATCAATGGACTGTTGCTCGATCCGTTGACCGACGAAGTTCTTGACTACGTTGGTGGACGCAAAGATTTGGAAGCTGGAATCATCCGCACCATTGGCGATCCTGAGAAACGTTTTGCCGAAGACAAACTGCGCATGTTGCGGGCAGTGCGCTTTGCAGCGCGGTTTGGATACATCCTCGAGCGCGGCACGATGGAGGCCATACAAAAACTGGCCCCGCAGATTCACCAGGTTTCTGCCGAGCGCGTCCGCGATGAACTGACCAAAATGCTTACCGAAGGCCGCGCTCGGCTGGCATTTTTTATGCTTTACGCTTCACGGCTTCTGCGTGAGGTGCTGCCGGAAATTGCGGCGATGAAGGGTGTCGAGCAACCACCAGAGTTTCATCCTGAAGGGGATGTCTTCATTCACACGTTGCTGTTGCTGGACAATCTACCGCATCCTTGCACGCCAACCTTAGCGTGGGGAGCGCTACTGCATGACGTGGGCAAACCGCCGACATTCCTGGTCGCGCCAGACCGCATACGCTTCGACAATCACGTAGATGTTGGTGTCAAAATCGCCGAGGGCATCTGCCAGCGGCTGCACTTCTCCAACGAAGATACCGAGCAGATTGTTGCGTTGGTGGACAACCACATGCGCTTTGGCGACGCGACCAAAATGAGCGAGTCTACGCTCAAGAAATTTTTGCGCATGCCGCACTTTGACGAGCATTTGGAGTTGCATCGGCTGGATTGCACGGCCAGCAATGGAATTCTGACTTCTTATAATTTTGTAAAAGAAAAACTGGCGTCTACTCCGCCGGAAGTCATGCGGCCTGCGCCACTCCTTACTGGGGAAGATTTAATAGCCGCCGGATACCCGCCTGGACCTCGGTTCAAAGAAATTCTCGCCGCTGTGGAAGATGGCCAACTGGAAAACCGTCTGCATACCAACGAAGAAGCGAAGGCATTCGTGCGCCGCGAGTTTCCTCTGGAATCTTAGCGGTATCCTCCAGAATAATGCGGGACACAGATGTTAAAATCATCTCCTTCTAGATCATGAAAGTCACAGAAAAAGACGTGGCCTATGTGGCCAGCCTCGCCAACCTCGAGTTGACAGCTGAGGAGAGCACGCGCATGGTGCGCGATCTGAATTCCATTCTTGATCATGTAGATCTGCTGAACAAATTGGACACATCCAACGTGGCGCCTATGGCGCAGGTTTCCGATCGTTACGGCGTGGACGAGTCGAAGCAAGGCAGTGAGCGTTTTTTCTACGTCAGCCGCGAAGATGTCAAAGAAGGTCAGCGAAAGTCATTGCCGCGGGAGGTAGCGCTGCAAAATGCACCCGAAGCGGATGGAACATTTTTCAAAGTACCCAAGGTGATCGAGCGCTGATTTATAGGAGTAAACCATGTCTGCATATCTTGATATTCCTCCTGGCGCCAGGACCGACAAGCAGGCGAGTGAGTTGATTCGCGCATGGGCCGCGCACGGCGGCCTGCAATGTAGCCTGAATGTGGATGCCTGGCAGGGCGAGCAGACCACGATTGGGTGGGGAATTTTGCTGAGCGATATTGCGAGGCATGTAACCAACGCGCTCCACGAACGCCGCGGGTTGGATCGCGCGCAGACACTCGCGCAAATTCAAAAGGTATTTAATTCAGAATTGGAATCACCAACTGCTGACGTGAACGGAAACTTCGTTTAATGGACCTTACTTCACTCACCATCGATGCCTTGCGCTCCGTGATCCAGGACCGCAAGGCTACGGCTACGGGATTGGCGGAGGCGTACTACGCCAAGATTGAGAAAGACGATCCGAAGATCGGTGCGTTTCTAACTCTGTCGAAAGAGCGCGCGCTGAACAAAGCCGCAGAGATGGATGTGCTGGCAGCCAAAGGGGAAAAGCTGCCGCCGTTGGGCGGAGTTCCGGTGGCAATTAAAGATGTGATGGTCACGCGTGGAATCCGCACTACGGCCGGATCGAAAATTTTGGGTGACTACATTCCACCTTATGACTGCACGGCGGTGGCCCGGCTTGAATCCGCGGGAGCAGTGGTTCTTGGCAAGCTCAATTGCGATGAGTTCGCCATGGGCTCTTCCAATGAGAACTCCGCCTGGAAACCGGTGCACAATCCGCGTGATTTAAGCCGCGTACCCGGCGGATCATCCGGGGGATCGGCAGCAGCGGTGGCTGCTGATATGGCCGTGATAACTCTCGGCTCGGATACCGGCGGCTCCATTCGCCAGCCCGCTTCGTTTTGCGGTGTGCATGGACTCAAACCCACCTATGGGCGAGTTTCTCGTTATGGACTGATTGCGTTCGCGTCGTCGCTCGATCACATTGGTCCACTTGCAAAAACTGCCAAGGACGCGGCACTTGTATTGCGCACCATTGCCGGACGCGATCCGATGGACTCGACTTCGGCCGATGTGCCAGTGCCTGATTATGTGGCGGAGTTGGAAAAGCCAGTTCGCGGCATGAAAATCGGCGTGGCAAAAGAATACCTGGGAGAGGGACTGGATCCGGAAGTCCGCAAATCAGTGGAAGCTGCAATTCAAAAATTGGCTGGTTTGGGATGCGAGATTGTGCAAGTCTCCCTGCCGCACACTGAATACGCAATCCCTACCTATTACTTGATTGCAACGGCGGAGGCATCAGCCAATCTTGCCCGCTTTGATGGTGTGCGCTATGGGCATCGCGCCCAAGGGGTACGCACGCTTTCGGAGATGTATCGCCGCACGCGCGACGAAGGCTTCGGGGCTGAGGTGAAACGACGCATCATGCTGGGCACCTACGCGCTGAGCGCAGGCTATTATGACGCCTATTATCTGAAGGCCCAGAGAGTACGCACGTTGCTTACGCGCGATTTCGAAGAGGCTTTCAAAACGGTAGATGCGATTGTTGCTCCCACCAGTCCGACGGTGGCTTTCAAATTAGGCGAGAAAGTGGATGATCCGCTGGCCATGTATCTGGCCGACATCTATACCGTGACTGCGAATCTGGCGGGGATTCCGGGGATTTCCGTACCGTGCGGGCAGACTAAGGAAAATCTGCCCATTGGGATGCAAATCTTCGGGAAGCATTTCGATGAGGCTACGATTTTGCGACTGGCACACGCTTACGGGCAAGCGGCGTGAATTTACTTTCTTCTCCAGCGCACACCGTCTTTTGTGTTCTCTATCAAAATTCCAGCGGCGATTAATTCAGCGCGAAGCGCATCTGACACTTTAAAGTTTCGCGCCTTGCGTGCGGCTTCCATCTCTGTAATTTTGTGTTCGATATCCGCGTCTGAGAGCTGGCCTGCCCCGACAATCTCCAGTAGTTCAGGGCTGATTTCTTTTTCACGCCCGACCGTCTTGGCCCACTCCACCACAGTCTTCATTTTTGCCGCGTCATCATCGTTGAGCACGGCAAAGAGTTTGTCGAACTTGTGCAGCACTCCCAGCAACGGCTGTACATCTCCTGACTTGATTTGACCGCCATCGAAGGCGGCGTTGGCTGTGCGCACCATGTCAAAGATTGCTGCTTGTGCCTGTGCGGCGTTGAGGTCATCTTCCATGGCCGAACGCATACGCTCCGAAGTTTCGCGGGCCAGTGTGGTCATGGTTTCGGTAGTGCCATCAGAGAACTTCCCGTTGTTCAGACGCAAGCGGAAGTTGCGCAGACGGTCCACCGAAGTTGCCGCTGACTTCAATCCGTCGAAGGTGAAATTTAATTGATTGCGATAAGGAACGGAGGCCAGCAGATAGCGGATGGACGACGGTTTATGTCCCTTGAGCATCAGGTCGCGCAGCGTAAAAAAGTTTCCGCTGCTCTTGGACATCTTCTCGCCTTCAACCAGCAAGAAACGGGCATGGAACCAATAACGCGCGAAGGGCTTGCCCGTCTTGGCTTCTGACTGGGCGATTTCATTTTCGTGGTGAGGGAAAATCAGATCTTCGCCGCCGGCATGAAGGTCGAAACTCTCTCCCAACTGCTGCATGGACATCACCGAACACTCCAAATGCCAGCCGGGACGCCCAGATCCAATCACCGTGTCCCATGAGGCTTCACCCGGTTTTGGCGCTTTCCATAGGGCGAAATCGCGAGCGCTGTCTTTTTCGTATTCGTCCACATCGACGCGTGCACCATCTTCCATTCCAGCAAAATCTTTCTTGGAGAGCTTGCCGTATCCGGGGAATTTTGCAATGCGAAAATAATAAGAACCATCTTCGGCGCGATATGCGAACCCCTTTTTCTCCAGCTCCACAACAAACTCCGCCATCTCCTGAATGTGTTCGGTGGCGCGAACAAATATTGGTGTCTCGATATTCAAGGTGGCGATATCTTCGAGAAAGGCCTTTTCGTATTTCTCCGTGTATTGCTTTACGCTCACCCCATCGCGCGCGGCGTTGCGGATGATTTTGTCGTCCACGTCTGTGATGTTCATGACGTATTGAATTTTGAATCCGCTCTGAACTAGAAAGCGGCGCAAAATGTCCACCGCCAAAAAAGTGCGGAAGTTGCCGATGTGGCCGTAGTCGTACACCGTCGGCCCGCAGGCGTACATGCGGACGGTGTTGCCTTGCAGGGGCTGGAACTCCTCCAGCTTGCCCGACAATGTGTTGTAGATGCGTAGTGGCATAGTTTTTTGGCGCAAAAAGACAGAACGGCAATTTTAGGGGTGCAAAAGAAGATGGGTCAACTTGGATTGACCGGCGGGGTTTCAGCGTGATTCATGGCACGCATGCGCTGTCCAACCAGCAGCACATAGTGCAGCGCGGAAACAATCGTGAACAAAAAGGTCGCTCGCAGGAAGGTCTTGGCCGCGATGGCCACCCATGCCATCGGGTCCACCATCAACAGCATGACGAAGAAGACCGCGGCCACTTGGGCAAATGTATTGGCTTTGCCGAAAATGCTGGGACGAAAGTCGCGCAGCCCGGCGGCGATGTAAAGCGTCGCGCCGATGACCACGATGCAAATGTCGCGGGTAAAGACCATCACCGTATATTTCCAGGGAATGCGGTGCAGGATGGATAGCACGGGAAACATGGTGCTGAGCAAAAGCTTGTCCGCCATGGGATCGAGATATTGCCCGATGCGGGTTTGCTGTTTTAACCGGCGCGCCAGCAGGCCATCCAGGCCATCGCTAAACCCGGCAAGCACAAACAGGATGAGCGCCCAAAAATACCGCCCATTCACCAAATGAATGATGATGAACGGCAGAAACACCATGCGCAGCAAGGTGAGCTGGTTGGGAGCGGTGAGCAAGTCCTTGAATTTCACCGGCTGCCTCCATGGGAGACGAGGTGCGAAACATGAAATTGCGCAAGCGCGGCGGCAGCATCGGTGCCAGTACGGTCGGAGAATCTCTGGGAAAGTGAGGGAACATCTCCATCCGGCAGGTCAAGCTCAATGCGCTCGACACGATGCATAGGAAAGAAAACCACGGTTGGAGAAATCGTTCCGCCCTCTTTCAGCATGGCGATGGCATCATCAAATGAAGCCAGCTCAATT
>CAWBXL010000213.1:0-15636 GCA_963792305.1 uncultured Acidobacteriaceae bacterium
AGCAAGGCCGCATCTTGATACATCCGTTCATCATTGCGGAACTTGCATTGGGATCACTGCAACAGCGCACCAGGACGCTCGCTCTGCTTGATCGATTACCGCAAGCGCGTGTGGCGCAGCTGAATGAAGTGCGTGGGATGATTGAGGCGCGTCGCTTGTACAGCCTCGGCATCGGTTTAACCGATGCCCACCTGATCGCTGCTGTATTTCTCAATCCGTCTACAGTTTTGTGGACAAAAGATAAGCAATTGCGCAAGGTTGCTGAAGGGCTTGGGATAGGTGCGGAAGAAGATTAGGAAAATTAGTACTTGGTTGGCGCTCTAGTCAATTACTTCCATGATGTTTCCGTGTCAAATTCCAGATGCCTTCCAATCGCTATAATCAAAGAGATCGTTTTTTAGGTTGAATTCTAGGGACAAAAAGCCGAAACAAAAGTTCTTCCATACGAATATTGCGACATTGACCGGCTCAAGGCCATCAGATAGACAATGACGAAAGACCACAAACATCCGCTGGAAAAGATCATGGAAAGCCGCATTGCCATCATTGACGGAGCGATGGGCACCACCATCCGCACCTACGGCATGAAGGAAGCCGACATCCGTGGGGAGCGTTTCAAGAGTTCGACGAAGGACCTGCTGAACAACGGTGACCTGTTCTCGCTGACGCAGCCGAAGATGATTGGCGATATCCATCGCCGGTTTCTGGAAGCTGGGGCGGACATCATCGAGACCAATACGTTCGGCGCGACTAGCATAACGCAGAGCGAATTTTTTGTAGATGATCCGCGGGAGCACGGCGGCCGGAAAGATCCCGCCTTCTACCAAAAAGTCATTGACGACCAGTCTCTCAATGACCTGGCTTGGGAGATCAACGAGCAGTCGGCGCGGCAGTGCCGGGAATGGGCTGATCGCGTCGGCGAACGCGACCTCGCGTCCGCGGTTCGTCGCGGGAGCGATCGGGCCACTGACTGTGTCTCTGTCGAATTCGCCGGATGCGGATGATGCCGGTTTCCGCGTGGTCACGTTCGACCAGGTGAAGGCTGCCTATACTCAGCAGGTCCGAGCGCTGATCGCCGGCGGCGTGGACTTCCTGCTGGTCGAAACCATCTTCGATTCGCTGAACGCCAAAGCGGCGCTTGTCGCGATCCGCGAGGTGTTCGACGCAGGACGGCAAGGAGCTGCCGATGATGATCTCGGCGGCAGTCGGACGCGGCGGCGAGACGATGATCTCCGCACAGACCATCGAAGCGTTCTGGAACGCAGTGCAGCACGTGAAGCCGCTTTCCGTAGGGCTCAACTGTTCGCTCGGTCCCGACCTGATGTATCCGTTCCTGGAGGAGCTGTCGGAGAAGTCGGACGCGGCGATCTCCTGCTATCCGAATGCGGGTTTGCCGAATCCGCTGTCGCCAACCGGGTTCGATCTCGGGCCGACCGACATGGCCCGGTATCTCGGCGAGTTTGCGCGAGGCGGGCTGATCAATATTGCCGGCGGGTGCTGCGGCAACACGCCCGAACACATCGCGGCCATCGCCAAAGCGCTCGAAGGGCAGCCTCCGCGGCAGGCTGGACGACACATCGAAGCGCTGCTCGGCCGGATCGACGCCAGAGCTGTGCGCGTCCGAGATAGTCGATCTCGGCCACGCAGACGAAACCGCTGCGTCTTTCGGGATCGCAGCCCTTCACCCAGCAGCCGGCGTCTACATCATGATCGGCGAGCGGACCAACGTCGCCGGCTCGCCGAAGTTCGCCAAGCTGATCAAGGAGGGCAAGTATGAAGAAGCGGTAAGCGTGGCGCGGCAGCAGGTGGAGAACGGCGCGAACGTCCTCGACATCTGCATGGACGAAGGCATGATTGACGGCGTCACCGCCATGACGCGCTTTCTTCAGTTGCTCGGCGAGCGAACCCGAAGTTGCCAAAGTGCCCTTCATGGTGGACTCCTCAAAGTGGGAGGTCATCGAAGCAGGCCTGAAGTGCATGCAGGGCAAGGGCATCGTCAACTCGATTTCACTGAAAGAAGGCGAAGAAAAATTTCGTCAGAACGCGGCCAAGGTTCTGAAATACGGTGCCGCGGTGGTGGTAATGGCATTCGACGAACAGGGACAGGCCGCGACCTACGAAGACAAGATCCGCATCTGCGAGCGTGCTTATCGGATACTCGTCGATGAAGTCGGATTTCCGCCCGAAGACATCATCTTCGATCCGAACATCCTCACCGTCGCCACTGGCATGGAGGAACACAACAATTACGCGGTCGACTACATCAATGCCACGCGTTGGATCAAGGCCAATCTGCCGCATGCGAAAGTGAGCGGCGGGGTCTCCAATATTTCATTCAGCTTTCGCGGCAACAACAAAGTTCGCGAGGCGATGCACTCCGCGTTTCTCTATCACGCTATTGCGGCTGGCATGGACATGGGCATCGTCAATGCCGGCATGCTCGAGGTCTACGAAGAGATCGAGCCCGAGTTGAAGGTGATGGTCGAGGACGTGTTGCTCGAACCGCCGTCCCGACGCAACCGAGCGCCTGGTTGACTATGGCGAAACACTGAAAGATGTCGGGCGCGGTAGCTGAGTGAGAAGAAAGCCGAAGAATGGCGCAACGGCACGGTCGAAGAGCGCCTTTCTCACGCGCTGGTGAAGGGAATCGACACTTACATCGAGATCGATGCGGAGGAAGCCCGCGTTAAGCTTGGCCGTCCCTTGCTAGTGATCGAAGGGCCGCTGATGGCTGGCATGAGCGTAGTCGGCGATCTATTCGGCGCAGGCAAAATGTTTCTGCCGCAAGTGGTGAAATCTGCGCGCGTGATGAAGAAAGCCGTGGCGTACCTCACGCCCTTCATGGAGGCCGAGAAGGCGGCAACTGGCTGCCGCCGGCCAGGTGGTCAAGGCGCAGGGAAAGATCGTGCTCGCCACCGTGAAGGGCGACGTCCACGACATTGGCAAGAACATTGTCGGCGTCGTGCTCGCCTGCAATAACTACGAGGTGATCGACATGGGCGTGATGGTGCCGTGCGAAAAGATCCTCGAACGCGCCAAGGCAGAAAAGGCCGACATGATCGGTCTCAGCGGACTGATCACGCCGTCGCTCGACGAGATGGTGCACGTCGCCCGCGAAATGGAGCGGCAGGGTTTCAAGCTGCCGCTGCTGATCGGCGGCGCGACCACCAGCCGCGCGCACACCGCGATCAAGATCGCGCCGCACTACAGCGAGCCGGTCGTCCACGTGCTCGACGCCAGCCGCGCGGTGCCGGTGACGACCAGCCTGCTCAGCGACGAGGGAAAGCCGGCGTTCGTGGCGCAGCACCGCGCCGAATACGAGGCGCTGCGCAAGGCGCACTCCGCGCCGCGGCTAAGCGTCGTCTCGCTTGAGACGGCGCGCGCGCGCCGGACGCCGATCGAGTGGCGCGCCGAAGATATGCCCGCGCCTGCGTTTACCGGCGTCCGCGTGCTGGACAATTTTCCGCTGGCGACGCTGCGCGAGTTCATCGACTGGACGCCGTTCTTCCACACCTGGGGACTGAAGGGCGTTTATCCGCGCATCCTCGATCACGAGGAGCACGGCGCGCAGGCGCGTCAGATCTTCGCCGAAGCCAACGCGCTGCTGGATACGCATCATCGAGAAGAAGCTGATCACGGCGCGCGGCGTGTATGGCTTGTTTCCCGGCCAACGCCGTCGGCGACGACGTCGAACTGTACACGGATGAGACGCGCGACAAGGTGCTCGAGCGATTCCATTTCCTGCGGCAGCAGTCGAATCGAGAAGGCAGCGAGCCGTGCCGGTCCCTCGCCGATTTCATCGCGCCGAAGGATACCGGACTGCCCGATCACATCGGCGCCTTCGCCGTGACGAGCGGCATCGGCCTGAAGGAGCTGTGCGACCGCTTCAGGGCCGAGCACGACGACTACAACGCCATCATGGCCGAAGCGCTCGCGGATCGCCTGGCCGAGGCGTTCGCCGAATGCCTGCACAAGCGGGTGCGCGGCGAATGGGGTTACGGCCGCGACGAAGACCTGAGCAACGAGGAGTTGATCCACGAGAAGTATCGCGGCATCCGGCCGGCGCCGGGCTATCCGGCGTGTCCGGATCACACCGAAAAAGGGACGCTCTGGCGCTTGCTCGACGTGCGAGGCGAACACGGGCATGCTGATCACCGAGTCGTTTGCGATGTGGCCCGGCTCGAGCGTCAGCGGGCTCTACTTCGCGCATCCCGAGTCGCGCTATTTCAGTCTCGGCAAAGATCGACCGCGATCAGGTCGCCGACTATCACGAGCGCAAGGGAATGAGCGTCGCCGAGGTCGAGCGCTGGCTGGGCCCGAACCTGAACTATGATCCGGCAGGTTAGCCACGTAGTTGTGAGAACAGCCACTTGGGAAGCTTCGGTTCCGTGAAAGCCCACTCCCAAACGTTGTGGTCCACGCCGGCGTACTCGGTGGAGAGCGGATGTCCACCCGCTTTCCGTCTCGCCGCGATCCGCTCGCGCGAAATGGAAACAGGAACGGTCTGGTCGGAAGCTCCGTGAAAATTCCACAGCGGCGTTTCAACCGATGCGGTGCCATCATCTTTCGAGATACTTCCGCAGCAGGTCACCGCGGCAGCAAAAAACTTTGGACGGCTCGCAATTATGTTCCATGTCCCCGCGCCCCCCATCGATTGACCCATGACATAAATGCGCTGTTCATCGATGGAAAACTCATGGCTTATTGTGTCGATGACCTCAAGCACCATCTGCGTACCCTGTCCCGGCCCTGCAACCATTTCGTAAATACCCTTGTCCCGCTTTGCCGGATCGTAACGCACCCATCCACGATCGCTTTGCGGCGCCAGTACATAGCAAGGAAAAACTTTCTGGTTCTGCGGGAGCAACCAGACACGCGTGCCGAAGATATTGCCGAGTCCCAGTTGTTTCAAATTGTCATCGCCCTGTCCGCCGCTGCCGTGCAGATACACAACCAGTGGCAACTTCCCGGACACCTCCGGACGGAACAACCGATATGGCATCACCCAGTCACGCTTGAGAGTGCGCGCCTCATATTTGTTTTGTAGTCCCTCGGATTGCTTCGTAAACGCATCAATGATGGCCATCCTCTCCGCCGACATCGGTGTCCCCGGAGCGAGCGGAGGAGTTGAATCACCTGTAGCTCCAGCAAGGGCATTGGGTACAAACGCAAAATCGAGACCGGTCTGGGCAGCGATCCACGTTCCGGCTGCGGCCAAACTCAACCGGTGAACTGCTTCTCGTCGAGTAATCATCTGCGTTATGTCCCTTTCCACACTTTTGATTTGTCGAGGAATCCGAAGATATACAGACGTCTTAGGCAATGAATTGATAGCAGGATGCCACCAAATGCACCGCCACGCGGTAAAATTTTTATATGAGTTGGAATGCGCTGAAGATGGTTGCATCAACCAGTTTGGCCGTCCTTTTAAGCGGCGGTTCCATCCAGGGGCAAACCAAATCGGCAACCCGGACGTTTTACAAAGACGTTCTCCCTATTCTTCAAGACCATTGCCAAAGTTGTCATCGCGCTGGTGAAGTCGGCCCCATACCGTTGACCACTTATGACCAAACTCGCGTCTATGCATTGGCGATTGCTCACGATGTGCAAATGAAAATGATGCCGCCATGGTTTGCCGATCCTAACCATGGCCGCTTCGCTAACGACACTTCACTCACAGAAGATCAAATCACCAGCATCCTCAAATGGGTCGAATCCGGCACGCCTGCCGGCGATCCCCACGATGCGCCTCCACTGCGCGTGTGGACTGAAGGCTGGAATATTGCTCACCCTGACGCAATCATAAAAATGCCGAAACCGGTTTCTATTCCCGCCGATGGCGAGGTTGACTACACCTACGAAATCGCCCCCACGCACTTCACCGAAGATAAATGGGTTTGGATGTCGGAAATGCGGCCTTCAAGTGCAGCCCACGTCCACCATGCTGTGGTTTACATTCGTCCACCCGATTCGCAATGGTTGCGCCATGCGCCGGTCGGCGAACCATTCACCGCCAACATGCTTACCAATGCGCAAGAGCGGCGCGAAGCTCACGAAACCACCAGCGATCTGCTGCTCGTGTACGCTCCCGGCAGTTCGCCTGACCAATGGCCTGACGGCATGGCGAAGTTTGTGCCCGCTGGTTCAGACATCGTCTTTCAAATGCACTACACCACGAATGGCACTGCCGATACCGACCAAACAAGCGTCGGCCTGGTGTTCTCCAAAAGCGTTCCGCAGCAGCGCGTCATCACCTTGCAGTTGAATAATCACGCGCTCATGATTCCGCCGGGTGCGCCGGATTTCCGCGTCGAAGTGCAAGGCACGTTGCCCAATGACGCCACGCTCCTTAGCTTTTTTCCGCATATGCATCTGCGTGGCAAGAGGTTTGAATACGATATTGTTCACGACGATGGCGCCATCGAACCGCTCCTCCGCGTCAACAACTATCACTTTCACTGGCAGTTGAGTTATCGTCTCGCTGAACCGCGTGTCCTCAAAGCTGGCACACGATTGCGTGCAGTCGCCTGGTACGACAACTCTCGCAACAATCCGCACAATCCTGATCCGGATAAATTAGTGACCTGGGGAGACCAGACGTCCGCGGAGATGATGGTGGGATTTTTTGATATCGCCGTGCCCGCTGCGATGGATAAAGAACACTACTTCATCCGCCCTGCCACGGCGAGTCCGAAGCCAAACTAATAGCGAAAAAGGGTGTCGTTATTGCTTGGCCCAGGCCCATCCCGTGATGCGCCAGCCTACGTCGCTTTTTTGCAGCGACAGCGTTAACGTCGAGCCTGTCTCTTTCACCGGCGTCCCTTTTTTCTTGAAGCTGTAATTTGCCGGTACAACCACATAGGCGCGGTCGGAAATGACATCAACGTGCCGCGGGCTGCCTAGTGTCACCAGTCCGTCCGTGATCCCATTTTTCTTGGCGTCGGCATCGTAGTCATTCATCCAGGTCGTGCACGCTCCTACGCCGTGCCACTCGTGAGGCGGAAATTCATCGATGATTGACGTCTGTTCCGCGCAAGCCGCTGCTGCTGTTTTGGTATCGCCCTTATTGAATGCGTCCACAAATTGATGCACTTCCGTCATGACATCTGTTTTGTCAGATGCGACAGACGGCGCTGCTATCAAGATGGCCACAGCGAGTACGATCCAAATCTTTTGCATAATCGAGGCTCCTTGAAGGAATTTTCTACTTCGACGGCGCGTACACCAAAATCGCAAAGGTCCCTGGCTTCACGCTGGGCCAGCGCTGTCCTTCGGCTGGTGGGCCTAATTCGGCGGTTGGCAGGAAGACTCTGTGGGATTTCGGATCGACTGCCATCGTTGGGCAGCACGCTGCGTTGATACATTCTCTGCGACGACAAATTTTCCGTCCTTATCACCTTTAACCACAGTCAATGTGCCGTCTCCACCATTGGAGGCAAACGCATACCCGAGCTCTGGGTCAAACCCGCCTCCGTCAGTGCCCGCTCCTGTGTCGAGCGTCGCAAGGATTTGCCCGTTAGTTGTGTCAACAACCACCATCTTCTTGTTTCCACAAACACTGAACAGATGGTGCTTGGCTTCGTCAATTCCCATGCCGGATGGTTCCTCGCAACCCGTCAGCTTCCAGCGATGATCTTCCTTCCAACTCTTCGAATCGATTGAAGCAATTTCAGACATGTCTTGTACATTGACGTAAACATGGGTTGGATCGGACGTTGCCTCTTCGAGTTTCCCGCCAAGCGGCACCGTGGCAACGACCTTCAGCGAATCCGGGTCAATCACCATCACGTCCTTGCTGCGGCCATCATCACCACTACTTTCTTTGAGTATTGGTCGTAGATGATGGCGTCCGGATTTTCGCCAGCTTTGATCTGCTCTTTCGGCTGCAATGTTTTTAAATCGAAGACGGTCACCGTGCCAGCTCGCCCGTTCGTACTGAAACCAAGATTCTTATCAGGAACTATCGTGGCTCCATGTGCGCCATTTGCAGGCACGCTTCCTGTTTTTTTACCGGTGCTGGCATCGACAACGGTAATCTCCATGCTGTGTCCCACAAACAACCGGTCGGAACTCGCATCGTAGGTGATGTAGTCCCATCCGCCTTCGCCGCCGACTTCAAATCTCGCCTCCTGTTTATAAAGCGCTGGCGCAGACTGCGCCAAGACTGCACCGGTAACGATCAACACTACAGCGAGCAACTGTTTAAATTTCGTCATGCTTTATACTTTTCATCGAGATATAAATCTCCCAGGCAACAAGTAGGCTGTGCACGGCTCAAGGGTTTTTCTATGGACAGACGTGAAGCGTTACGGTTGCTGATGGGAGGCGCAGCCTTCCAACTCGCATCACCCGATCTGTTTGCAGCACTGCGGACAGCGCGAATGCTGCTCGATACGTCAACCCCTTTACATGCACTCGATTCTCACCAAAACGCGACGGTAATAGCGATCGCCGAGATGATTATTCCCAAGACCGAGACATCGGGCGCTGCCGATATTGGCGCAAGCCAGTTTATCAACCTAATTCTAACCGAGTGGTACCTCCCGGAGGAGCGAGACCGGTTCCTGACTGGTCTGGCGGAGGTGGATGTGCGGACCCAGGCATTATTCGGGAAGCAATTTGTTGAATGCTCATCGGGGCAGCGCGCACAAATTCTTACTGCGCTGGGAGAGCAGATGACAAAGGATGCGCTCGCCGTGCGGGTTAGCACTCGAGGATACCGCGGTTCACCGCCGAAGCCAGACAAGAACTTTTACTACATGATACGAAGTCTCACACTGACTGCTTACTACACATCTGAAGAAGGTGCTGGTGCAGTATCAACGTTTCAAATTAGTCCCGATCGCTAGAAAAGTTGGGCCAGAAAACAATGAGCGAGGACCAGAAAACCAGTGAGCGATGAGACCAGTTACGACGCGATTGTAGTCGGCTCAGGAATGACCGGCGGATGGGCCGCGAAGGAGTTGACTGAAAAGGGACTGAAGACACTCGTGCTCGAAGCCGGGCGCTCGATTGTGCCCGAACAAGATTATGTCGAACACATTCCGCCGTGGGAGGTGAAGTTTCACGGCATGCGTGATCGCCGTAGCCTTGAGCAGGATCAGCCTATTCAGAGCCAGTGCTATGCCTGCGATGAGTGGTCGGCAAAATTCTTCGTGAGCGACAAAGACAATCCATATACAACCGGACCCGGCAAGCCGTTCCGCTGGATCAGGGGCCGCCAGGTGGGTGGCCGCTCCATCATGTGGGGCCGCCAGGTATATCGCTGGAGCGATTTGGATTTCGAAGCGAATATTCGCCAGGGAATCGCAATCGATTGGCCCATCCGCTACGCTGACATCGCGCCTTGGTACGACTACGTGGAAGACTTCATCGGAATCAGCGGTGAAGCACTCGGCCTTCCACAATTACCTGACAGCAGATTCCTGCCTCCGATGGAGTTGAACCCTGCGGAGATAGTAATCAAAGACGCGATTGCCAAAAACTTTGGGAAAGAACGCGTGCTGACGATCGGACGGGTTGCGATTCTGACCAAACCACATCGCGGGCGGGCCGCTTGCCATTACTGTGGTCCGTGCGAAAGAGGCTGTATTACTCGGTCCTACTTCAGTAGTGTGAATGCCACGCTTCCAGCAGCGGAAAAAACGGGAAGGATGGCACTGCGGCCATACAGCGTTGTGCATAACGTAATCTTTGACGCGCGCACGCGAAAGGCGGCCGGGGTACGCGTAATCGACGCCAGGACGCGAACGACAACGGAATTTCGCGGCAAGCTAATTTTTCTATGCGCTTCGGCGCTCGAATCCGCCCGCATCCTTTTTAACTCGGCCACTCCCGAGTTTTCCCATGGTCTGGCAAATTCCAGCGGGGAACTCGGCCACAACCTGATGGATCACGTGAAAGGTGGCGGCGCGGCCGCGATCATCCCCGGGAATGAAGACAAGCAGGTGATTGGCAAGCGACCCAATGGAATTTACGTTCCGCGATTCCGAAATGTGAAAACAAAGCAAAATGAATTCCTGCGAGGGTATGGTCTTCAAGGGGGAGCAAATCGCGAAGGATGGGAGCGCGGTGTTTTGCAGACGGCATTCGGTCCACAGTTTAAGAACTCGTTGAGCCAGCCGGGCCCATGGCGGTTCAACTTCCAGGGCTACGGCGAGTGCCTGCCAAATCATAATAACTACGCGGAGCTTGATAAAGAAAATCTTGACGCGTGGGGAATCCCGACCCTAAAGATACACTGTGCCTGGAGTGAGAACGAACTAGCACTTCGAAAAGACATGGCAATCACCGCAGCGGAAATGTTGGCTGCTGCCGGTGCGCGCGATATCGAGCCTTTCATGGACGACGATCCACCGGGATTTTCGGTCCATGAAATGGGCACCGCCCGTATGGGGCGCGACCCGAAGACCTCGGTCTTGAATTCTCACAATCAGGCGCATGACGTGAAGAACCTGTTCATTACCGATGGCGGGGCGATGGTTCATCGTCATGCGTAAACCCCTCGCTGACATATATGGCTCTCACCGCGCGTGCCTGTGATTACGCGGTGCAACAAATGAAAAAAGGAGAAATATAAGAAAGCCACGCAGTTAAACTGGAGTTTCATGAATGAAGATCGGATTTTTGCTTTGCTGGGAGAAGAAGGTTTCACGCGGCTGGTGGCTGCTTTCTATCGCCAGGTTTATGACGACGATATTCTTGGCCCCATGTATCCGAAAAATGAGCGCGAAGGCGCCGAGCAGCGGTTGCGCGATTTCCTGATTTATCGTTTTGGTGGCCCGCAACGATACATTGAACAGCGCGGGCATCCGCGTTTGCGCGCCAGGCACAGTCCGTTTCGAATCAATCAAGCTGCCCGCGACCGCTGGATGCATCTCATGCATAAAGCCTTCACCGATGCTGCCCTCCCAGCCGATGCCGAGCGAGAACTCAGAGCATTTTTAGAGCAGATGTCCACGTTTATGATCAATCAGCCGTAACGACGAATGTGGACTACTTCGTCTGAACTATGCCGCTCGACCTCAACTCATAAGTGCGCCAACTTTTCATCTAGAATGGTAGCGCTCTCCAGTGAGGTACTCGTGACTTCGTTTACGTTGCGTCGCATGTTGTTCTCGGGAAAGACCGCCGCATTTTTGTTAATTACGATTTGTATAATCGTTGGTCATACATTCGCGCAGAACGCCATGAGTTGCCACGTCATGGAGACGCGGGACCAGATCGCGCCAGAAAAACTACCGCCACCTCAGAAACTCACCGGCATTGGAAATTCTCACATCCGTATTACCGCCACACCAGAAGCGCAAATGTGGTTTGACCAAGGGTTGAATCTGCTGCATGACTTTTGGGACTACGAATCGGCGCGTGCTTTCGAACAGAGTATCCGGGTCGATCCGAAGTGCGCAATGTGTTATTGGGGGATGTACCAAGCGGAAAAATTTTACCACCGCAACGACATGTATTACGCGAACCAGATGTTGACCAGGGCTGACAACCTCAAAGGGCACGCCAGCAAAGAAGAACGACTGTACATCGAGGCCAGCGTTGCCGCAGAGTCGGCGGAGAAATCCGGCAAAGAGGATAAGTCCGAGGCGGTGCAGATCTACCGAAAGTTGGTCAAACGCAGTCCTCATGACATGCAGGCGCGAATTTTTCTGGCCGAAGCTCTCATAGATGGCTACGACGACAGCGGCCAGCCGCGCGCCGGTCAAAAAGAGGCTCTGGCGATTTTGCAGAGTGTACTGAAGGAAGAACCCAACGACTCCGCGGCGAATCATTACTGGATCCACGCGGTCGAGGCCAGTCCCCATCCGGAGCAGGCGCTGCACAGTGCAGAAATTCTTGGCAGTCTCGCGCCCACCTCGGGGCACATGGTCCACATGCCCGGCCACATTTTCTATCGCACAGGAGATTATGCTCACGCCAAAGAATCGTTTGCAGCCTCGACTATAGCGGACGAGCAATACATGCAAACACAGCACGTAGATGTGGACGAGGATTGGAATTACGTGCACAACTTGATGTATGCCATCGCAAACCTTCTGGAAGCTGGAGAATTCAAAGCCGCCGCCGCCCTATCAGGCAAACTGAAAAACGCGCGCGGACAGTTGGAAAACACGCTTTACATTTATTCACCTCGCGATGCAATTTCACGTCTCGATCCTGGGTTGCCAGTGGCATTGCGCGCTGCGGACTGGGATACAGCTTTGGCGTTACTGAAGTCGGCAGATCCAACTCTTCCGAATCTCAAATTCCTGGCGGGTCAGTTGACGCAATTCGCTCTCGGCATGCAGGCACTAGATCAACATGATATGTCTGCGTCGGAAGCAGCCTCTCAGCAATTCGATGCCGAACTGTGGCGGATTTCGAACCGCGTGAAAGATGAAGCGGCGATCAAGGCCAAAGAAAAAAAGCTCACTGACAATACTCCGTCGAAATTAAAAGTTATGCCGGATGCCTTGCCGGATCCGTTAGTGAGTAATTTATCTGTCATGTCGTTACAGTTGCGTGCTGGGATACTGGTGGCAAAGAAACTCAATGACGACGCGAAAAAGCTTTACGCTCAGGCGGCGCGGGAAGAAAAAGCCTACGGATACCGCGAGCCCCCGGCGTACATTCGTCCGGTCGGTGAGGCGGAAGCGGCCGCGTTCATGGCTGCCTTAGATTTCACCGACGCCAAGGCAGCTTATAAAGATGCTCTGATAGATCGCCCACGTTCCGGCTTCCCGCTTTATGGGATTGCGATGGCTAGCGAGCAGGCCGCCGACGTTGCGGCAGCTACCGTTGCGTACAAAGATTTTTTAACGGCTTGGAAATCCGCAGACTCAGAACTGCCGCAGATTGCTCATGCCAGGGCTTATCTTGCATCGCATGGTGAAGCGACTGCTGGGAATTAATCCGGTTTACGCACGGAATTAAGTTGGTGGAGGCGGCCGGAGTTGAATCCGCGTCCGAAAATGTTACTGGTCAAGGGACTACATGCGTATTCGCGTTCTTGCCCCAGACATTACCCTGGGACGTTCGCGGCCTCCGCTCAGAACGGACAAGAAACGCTCGAGTTAGACTGACTTAATTAGGAACTAGCACGACAGTACCGATGGTTTGCCGATTGGCTATGGTTTCAAAGGCAGTGCTCACGTCATCCAAGGCAAATGATCGTTCGGCAAATAACTTAACTTTCCGTTGAGAAATCAATTCCAGAAGAACTGGCAGGCACTGTCCAATTTGTTGCGGTTGTAGCGATGGAAAGTTGAAGCCAATCAGAGATTGGTTCTTATAGATCAGTTGGCGGATTTTCTCAGGAGAGAAAGTGTCGTGGACATTCCGCGCTCCGAATATCACCATCCGCCCAAACGGCGCCATCAGCTTAAAGCTTTCTTCACCAATTTCCCCTGACGCTGCTTCTAAAACGAGATCTACACCATTTCCGTTGGTTGCGGCTTTCACCCCGTCAATCCACGTGCGGTCCTGATAATTCAACGTGAAGTCAGCGCCAAGACTTTTGGCCAGGTCGAGTTTCTCTTGCGAGCCGGCAAGCGCGATTACTGTTTTAACTCCCATGATCTTTGCCAACTGCACCAGATAAACCCCTACTCCACCTCCGGCCGACTGAATCAGCACGCTGTCAGAACTCTGCGGTTTGGCGGCGAACTTCAATAGGGCATAAGCCGATAAGCCTTGAACCGGGATGGTGGCGGCTTCGGCAAACGTGATCCCATCTGGAATAGGAATGGCAGCACCTGCATCGGCAATCGCATACTCCGCATAGCCGCCACTATTAACAATGGAAGTAACGCGATCACCTTTCTTGAACGCCGTTACTTGTGGTCCAACTTCACCAACGATGCCTGAGGCTTGAAACCCCATGATGAATGGCGCTTGTTTCGGAATATAGTACTGCCCCCTGGCCAACTCGAGTTCCGCATAATTGATGCCGGCTGCTTTGACTTCAATCAGAATCTCGTTGGCACCCGGCGTGGGCGCTTCGACTTCTACCAGGCGCAAGCTTTTTATTCCTTCATAACCGGACAGTTCCACCGCTCTCATGTGTCGCATCTCCTTCATACAGAAACAAACATGAGATTAGTGATCTGCGAAAAAGATTCATCGGCAAAAAGAAGGATTGGCGGCTTATTCAATCCCGGTTTGAGTGTTTTCTTATCTTGAAGAATTTTGGTGGAGGCGGCGGGAGTTGAACCCGCGTCCGAAAATGTTACTGGTCAAGAGACTACATGCTTATTCGCGTTCATGCCCCAGGCATTACCCTGGGACGTTCGCGGCCTCCGCAGGTTAAAAAGAAAACGTCACGGACAAGAAACGGGTGCCGCCAGCCTTAAGTCTTAACCTCTCTCCCCAGACATAGAATAAGAAGAGCAGCCCTCTGTGTGTTGCCGCGCGCCGCCCGTGAATGGCTAGGGCGTTCCCCAGTCGAGCGAGTACACGTCATAGGTTCCGGCGTCGCGCAGCAGCAGCGGCGAATCATCCGGCGCGACCGCCAGCGAATCCCCATAGCGGCCCGTAAAGACGGAATTCTTCAGATCTGCAATTTTCTCTACTTTGCGGTCGCTGAGGCGAACCTTGAGCACCGCTTCGCCGGTTTCGAATCGTCCTAAAACAAGAAGGGAGTTCCCGTCCTTCGACCAGTTCAGCCAGCCGAACGTGGCTGCGGTGGCGATTGGAACCCATTTCTGGGTTTGAAGGTCGAACATGGAGAGGGTCTTCGAGTCCCTCGATAACGCAGGAATATAGCGGCCATCCGGAGACCAGCGAGGCGAGAAGAAGCCTTCCGAACCCGGCAGTGTGGAAAGCTTGCCGGTTCCCAAGTCAAGGATGTGGACGGCCGATGCAGGGTCATTGGAATTACCGGCGAAGACGATCTTGCTTCCATCCGGTGACCAGTTCGGATCTTGTTGCGCACTTGGATCGTCAGGCAACAGTTGCCGGGGGCTTCCGCCGTCGGCGGATACTTCATACATTCGGGACGGCTTGCCCACCGGCGTTTCCCAGAACAATATTTCTTTGCCGTCGGGGGACCACCGGGGCATGAAGGCATAATCGGACGAGTAAGTCAGTTGCAGGGGATCGCTCCCGTCCGCTTTGCTGCGCCACAGAGCGCCGTCGGGATAGGAGATGTAGGCCACCCATTGACCATCCTTCGAAAAACCCGCGAATTCTGCTGAGATCCCCCCGAGAAAAGGTACGAACCCGTGCGACTTCAAGTCGTAACGCATCAACTGGCCGCGGGTCGTGGCCCCCATCACAAAGAGCTTTTTACCATCTTTGCTGGGAACTGGATCGGACAATGCCATTGGGCTGGAAGTCAATTGGACGGGCTTGGTTTCTGGGTGAAGCCAGCCTCCTTTTTGCGGGACCGTCCAAACCTGGCCCCCCGATACAAAAACGTAATACTTTCCATCGGCTGTCCAACGGCCGCAACAGCCGGACAATATGCGATGCAAGTTTGTCCCATCCGCCGAGACTTCCCATATCGAGGCAGTGTTAGTGTTGAAGTTTGCCTCAGTAAATCGCAAATGCTTGCCACCTGGCGACCACATCAAATACTCAACAATGTCAGTATTGTTCAATGCAAGCAGCTTACGAGGCTAGCAATACGTAATGAAAAGTTGAGATGAT
>CAWBXL010000214.1:0-7690 GCA_963792305.1 uncultured Acidobacteriaceae bacterium
TCCACCGTAATAACCGGGGCAGAAAGCGGGTGACTTGCGCCATGGTGGCATGAGTAGCAAGTCACGTCACGATGCCCATCAAAATTGTTCTGATTGATGGCAAACATCATCTGCATCATCTTGCGGGCGGTTTGCTTGGACTTCTTATCGTCCTTCTCAAAAGCTCCGCGCACATGGCAATGGTCGCACCCGACTCCCAATGACCCGCTGATGAATTGCATGGCTGGGATCAGCTGTTCCGCCGGAACATCTTTTAAAATCTGGATATTTTTGTAAGCTTCGGCAGCGGTCTTCGGGGCTGGGCTTGCGACATGAGATTGCGCCAGTGCGGTCACCACAATCACGGCGAGCAGGCACAAGCTAATGAACGCGGCAAAAATGACTTTGCGAGTGGTCATATTTCTCCAAAATGAAGAAGGCAGAGTTTAGCAGAGGCCCTTATCTGATGGTATGTTATGCAAAAAATTTACAAAGATTTTCATATAGACGCAGCCAGTCATAGCGTTGTTCGTACCCGGTTTGGTATGTACGGATGAAGATTGGTAAAATACAAAAACCAAATATTTGTCCAACCTTTGTGGGGCTATAGCTCAGCTGGGAGAGCGCGTCGTTCGCAACGACGAGGCCGTCGGTTCGATCCCGACTAGCTCCACCAAATTCTGGCTCAATTTCCAATGGTTTTAACTGAGCCGCATTTGTTTTTGCGCGTCCTACATTACCGGTGCAGCCGTTCCATCCGACCACTTGCCAACTGGTACAAAAAAGATGGTCTCCGGCTCCGGGACAAAGCGGGGATCCAGCACGACCGGGGAGCCGTCAAGATTCGCACCCCAACTAGCGCCGTCTGTCTTTGGGAGGTGAAACATCAAATGCGGATGCCAATGCCCGACTTGATCGTTAAGATACGATTCCTTCGACAACATATAGGACATCGCGCCAGGTTCCGGCGTTGGCAGTTCCTTCCTGGCAACCGCGGTCTTGATACTTTTCGAGCATCTGAGGGTTGGCAATCCGGCCAATACCAACTCGGTCCTTTTAAACGTGTAGGGCAGGATGGATCGCGCGGCGGCCGGGTTGTAGCAGATGGGACTTCGATTTTTGGGATTCCAAAACCCCGGGTCGTCGAAAGGAGACATCCACGCTCGTTCCACGATGCACACGAAGCCGTTGTTGCCTTTAACGGCAGTCTCGTAGCCATGCGGCCGAGAGCCATTACCGTGGCGTCCGCGGATATGGATTTCGGTGCGGCGGTTCGCGCCAAAGCGATCTCTGCATTGCGATCGGTCATCAAGTACTGATCCAGTGGGGCCATGCTGGGATACGGTGATTTGACATCCTGTGCCTGAAGCTGCCACGCGACACCCAGCACCACAACCAACACGAGGTTTCCCCACGTAATCGTCTTGCCTATTTTTCGGGTCATTGTTTTTCCCCTGTTTGATATGAGCTTCCTCTTTGAGAGAGCTTTGAAAAAAATAGTCGAATGTCCTTCACCATCAGACCCGGCTGCTCGAGGGCGGCGAAATGGCCACCTCTCGGCATCTCAGTCCGTTGCACGACGTTGTAAGTCAGATCAATCCAACGCTCGGGCGCAGCCACCACTTCTTTCGGGAATACGGCATAGGCCACCGGAGTCTTCATTCGAGGCATATCTCCGCTGTCGGAGAGCCGGTGTTCGCGGTAGATGCGCATGGAGGAGTTCTACCGTCCCCGTGGCCCAATAGAGTGTCACATCGGTGAGGAAGGTGTCACGATCCACCGTGTGCAGAAAATCTCCGTTATTGTCGGTAAGGTCCTGGAATTTCTCTGCCAGCCAGGCCATCCAACCCACCGGCGAATCGGTCAGGGCATAGGCGACGGTCTGCGGCTCGCTCGACTGAAGGTTAAAGAACGTACTTCTCTTCTCGTCCCACCACGCTGTATAGCGTCGATGCTCCTCAGCGGTCAGATCTTTCATTGCCTCCGGGCTGGGAGGTGGAACGAAAATAAGGTTTAAGTGGAGTCCGATTACACGAGTTGGGGCCTGATGCGCCATCTTTTCCGCAACCGTGGAGCCCCAGTCGCCGCCCTGAACTCCGTACCTGGTGTAGCCCAGACGATCCATCAGAGTAATGAGCGCTTTGGCCATCCGCACCGTGCCCCAGCCTCGGCTCTTCGTTGGCCCGGAAAATCCGAAGCCAGGAAGCGAAGGTACAACCACATCAAAAGCAGGGGTACCGCTGTCCTTGGGATGGGTGAGCGGCTCGATCAGAGCGAGGAATTCCAAAATCGAGCCCGGCCATCCGTGGATCAACATCAGGGGTATTGCATCGGCTCGGGGCGATCGTTCGTGGATGAAGTGGATCGTCTGACCGTCGATCTCGGTGGTGAACTGATCGAACCGGTTGATCCGGGCCTCTTGAGCGCGCCAGTCGTAACCTTTCTGCCAATAGGTTGCCAGTTCGCGGACCTTGCTGATGTCGTGCCCGGCAGTTGATCGGGCCACTGGGTCTCCGCCAGGCGGCGCCGCAGATCGGCGAGCACGCTATCCGGAACATGAGCCTTGAAGGGCTTGATGGCTGCAGAATTGTCACTTTCATTCTGCGCGCGACTATGCTGAACCGTAACGAGAACAACTAACACTGCGACAGCAGCACTAATTGTCCGACGCTGCAGGATCATCGATTCTCCGCTCCTCTCTTTCTTTTCGCTAACAAGATGGAGCCCTTCGTACACTGCGATCAGAAAGCCGGCCCGCAAGTTATTTTTGCCCAGCGCTCACGGCTGACGGAAAGCTGGATTGCGCGCCAAAATAACACTCGATGGATTCCAATTTTCCGTTCTTGATTCGGAGGTACTCCACATTCCGGAACGATTTACCGTTCGTGGTGTAGCAAAGATATTTCACAAAAGCATCATCTGCTCCACTGGTGATCCGCTCCAGGTCAAAATCTTTAATGAAATTAATCTGTGTGTCCCAGCATTGCGTTTTGAAAGTGCTCTTGCTGATGTGGTCATCGCCGGCCGCACTCGAAAAAGTGAAGTTGTCGGCGAGCAGCAGGTTGAACGTGCCCAAGTCCTTGTTTTTCCAGGCTGCGTACCACTTTCGGATAAGCTCCTCGTTCGCTAAGTTCTGCCCCTCCAATGCGCTGGCCCTTGCCGGTCCCGTCAGGGTCGCCGCACCAACTAGCGCGCAGGCTCCCGTTGCGAGCAGATTCCTGCGTGACACTGTGATCCTTTTCATTGTTCGTTCTCCTTTTCATGAAGTAGTTAAAACGTTCGCTCGATTGAGCACAGCCGTTTGAGTTAGGAACTCATCGTCCTGATCAATACACGCATTGTTTCCACTCACCATCCATCGTTATTCCATCAGACGCAAACCTCTTGGCCGATCGCTCGGGAGCCGCAGACTTGCGATTTGCCTTTCTTCGTGTGGCAAAGATAGTTCATAAGCGCCCCGAGAATGATTGGCCTTCCGCGCACTCCTTCAATGACTGCCAGCGTTAAGCGGTGACGGTGTTCCGTCCGACCACTTGCCTACCGGAACGTCAACTGTGGTATATCGGCCTATTTTTTCTTCGTGTGCATCCATCGGGACGTCATCCCCCAGGTCGGACCCCAAGGCTTTAGGGTCGATTTCGGAGACAAAAAACATCACGTGGGGAAGCCAGGGTCCTTTTACGCCGGCATTCAAATACCCTTGCTTTGACAACATGAAGGACATCGAACCGGGCTCGGGTGTGGGCAACTCGCCGTTCGCGATGCCGTCGATGATGGCGGCCTCTATCTGAGCGTTCGAGCGTCCGGCAATGGCCAGTTCGGTCTTCTTGAGGTAGATCGGAAGAAAAGACCGAACCGCGGGAGCGCTCAAACAGATCCGGCCGTGTATCTTTGGGTCCCAGAAAGCCGGATTATCTTTTGCCAGATCCCATGATCGCCCCACCGCGCATACAAAACCATTCTTCCCCTCCACGGCGGTTTCATAACCATGCCGTCCAAGGACCATCACCGAGGCGTTCTTGGCAACGGATGGCGGAGCCGCGCTGCGGGCCATGGCTATCTCCGCGTCGCGGTCCATCAGATAGGAATCGATTGAGGCCATAGTAGACCCTGCTGATTTGTCTTGCGCCTGCATCCGCCACAGCATCAAGAAACCAAACGTCAAGGCAAAGCTCAAGCCAAATACAACGAATCTTCGGTTGCGCATCATTTTGCTCCTTCAAAAAAGTGTTGCCTCAATCGCCCGATCAGCATACGAACCGGTTGGTATGTTGAAGACCCCCCTAACCCATTGGGGGGGGTGGATGCAATCATCTCCGCTTACGGTTGCCCGACGCGCGAAGGGAACTCAACCAGCCCACGATATTGCTGATCCCCATATTCCACACCTTCACATCCTGAGCATTCTTAGCCAACACTTCGTAGCCTTCGACCATCGCGATCAGGAAACTGGCAGTCTCTTCCGGAACCAAATCGCGGCGGACTGTTCCCTGAGACTGTCCCCTCCGCAAAGCCGTGGCAATGCCTTCTTGCCAGGCATGGAAGATCCGCTCCAGTCGCTTGCGGAATTGTTCGTCGAGCCGAGACATTTCCTGCGCCAAATTGACCAGGGGACAGCCGTCCCTTACGTCTCTTGGCCGGGCGGGTATCGCCCTTACAACGCCGATCAAAGCGTCGATAGGATCGTTGTCCTTGCCCCGTTGCAGAGGAAGCGACCACCTTTCACGGGTGAGTTTGGCGATGACCTCTTCGACGATGGCATGTCCCAGGACTTCTTTGCTGCCGAAGTGGTAGTAAAGCGCTCCTTTGGTGACCCCGGCCGCGGCCAGAATTGTGTCCAGGCTGGCGCTCTGGAAACCCGACCGGTAGACCTCGCGGAATGCCGCCTGCAGCAAGCGCTCCCGCGTGCGCTCGGGGTCGCGCAGTCCGGTCGCCCTACGTCTCGAGTTCCTGCGTGCCGTGAACATACCGACCAGTATGTGGGGTGGCCTTCGCAGCGTCAAGCGAAACCTGTTCCTGCTCCGGTGCAGCGGAATAAGCCGGTGTTCAGTCAAGCTCAACGCCCAGCCACGACTTCGCGATCATCTTCAAATTGCCCTTGTAGGCACGGCCCACCGGGTGTTCGCTGCCATCGATCGTGCGCAGCACGTACGTCCCAGTGTTGTCGCGCCACAAGTCCTTGACCAGAGTTGTGTTCACCAGAATGGATCGATGAATTCTCAGGAATCCGAACGGAGCCAACTTCTGCTCCGCCGTGGCCATGGTTTCCCTCACAAGGTAGCATCCGCACTTGTGCATAAGACCGACATAGTTCCCCTGAGCCTTGGCCACGACCACATCGATTGAATCCACAAAGATAATCCTGTCTTTTGCCTTGATTGCAATTCGCGCGGCTGCAGTTGCAGGGTTAGTCTTTGCGTGAAACTGCTCCTGTTCTTTCGCATTCTCGCGATGATGGTCAGATGGCACTTCGGTCGCGCCAATCATGTTTACCCGGTGTGTGCCTGTAGGGACGACTGCGCTATCCCGAATGCCGTGTTGCACGAAAGTTTCGGGGGCCATCGCCATTTGATCCTGAATTGCGCGAGCGCTCATGTTTTATCCCTTTTGCATTGGTTTCTCGTCATCATCGTCGAAAGTTGGTGAGCGGAACCAACATACCGACCAGTATGTATGTTACATTCACGCGGATTGTCAAGAGCCAAATGTGGCGGTCAGCGATATCGATAACTTTCGACCGGAGCGTATCCGCAGTTTCATAAGTTCTGCGTCGAGCAAATTCCATTCTTGGAAGATTTGCGGTTCAAAGCTTGATAGCCGTACTCAACAGCGGTGAGCGCGCGAGTTTCTCACGGTACAGAACGGGAAGCGTGAATCCGCGATCGCTTCGTTCATCACATATCCATCCAAAAAGTACAAGCAGAGGCCCTTCGCGGCAGCGCGACTGCAACTGAGTTTGCTACGACAGGAAGTTCGCTTCGATCACCTGTTACTGGAGTAATCAAACAACGTTTACGGAACTAAAAAACTGCTTTACCCGCGTTGTGCACGAACCTCGTTGTCGAGGCGCTTGCGGTTCAATCTTGCGGTTTAATTCGGAGGTTACAAATGAAATCTCTCTCGTCCATGTTTGCCGAGTGTCTTGGTCTTAAAATAAAAGGCCGACATCTCCACCTTGCAAGTCTACTGATTGCCTTCGTGGCACTCTTTGCTTCCTCAGCATTGGCCCAAGAAGCGACGATTATCGGAACCGTCACTGATCCGTCGGGCGCTGCGGTCCCCAACGTCCAAGTAGTGCTCACCAACACCGACACCGGCATCGTCACGAATGTGACTTCGAGCGGTGACGGCCAATACGTTGCGCCATCTGTCCATATTGGACATTACACCGTCCGGGTCGCAGCCTCGGGCTTTAAGGCCGCCGAACAGAAAAACATTACGCTGAGCGTAGGCGACCGCACGCGGATTGATTTCAAACTGCAAGTCGGCGCCGCGCAAGAGCAGGTGACGGTCGAGGCCAATGCGGTCGCTGTTCAAACCGACACCGGCGAAGTCAGCAACTTGATTACCGGCCGGCAGATATCTGATCTTTCGATCAACGGCACGAGCTTATTTCAACTTGCTGCCTTGGCGCCCGGCGCATCGAACGACATCACCAATTACAAGGATGTTCCAGTCGGTGGCGATACCAACGTCAGCTTCAATGGCCAGCGCACCGCCCACAACACCTTCATGATGGACGGCGGTGAGAACTACGACCATGGTTGCGGCGGCTGTGTAACTACCGCTCCGTCTAGCGAGGCGATTGCGGAGTTCCGTCAATTGACTTCCAACTATAGCGCCGAATATGGCATGGCTACTGCAGGAACCATCACCATGGCCATCAAGTCCGGTACCAACAAGTTCCATGGCTACGGCCTGGGAAAATAACCGTAATGACGCTTTCGATGCTCGCAACTTCTTTTTTCCTGCTCCGCTCAATAAACAAGAACTGCGCATGAATATCTTTGGCTTCAACGTCGGCGGCCCGGTCATCAAAGCCAAGACCTTCTTCTTTTACAACATGGAGTGGCGCAGATACATCGACGGTGGCTCCACGAACCAGACAGTTCCCGATACGGCAACTTACGGCGGCAATTTCAGCTCTGTGTCCACTCCAATTATGGTTCCCGATGCGACCAGAGTGGCTCCCTCCGTTCTGTTCGCCAACTGCCCGGGTGGAGTTGCGCCAGCAGGAATCGCACCAGGCTCGGCATTCCCAGGTAACGTAATCCCCACTTGCATGATTAACCCGAACGCGACTGCATTACTGGGCACGGGCTTTTTACCGGCACCGAACGTAGGCATCGCCAATGGTGTCGGCAGCTTTGTGGGTGGCGCTAACAGTGCAACGAATTTGAAGGAGGAAATGGTCCGCATTGACCACAATTTCTCCTCGAAATTCTCCGTGTTCGGTCACTTTATTGCCGAGCAAATCTCGCAAGGCTACAACACGTCTCAGTGGACTGGAGACAACTTGCCTACGGTTGGAGATACCTTTAATAATCCAGCCTACAGCTATGTCATTCACACCACCCATACCATTAGCCCATCACTTCTCAACGAAACCGCCTTCAACTACAACGGCAACCGGATCCACATCACTCCTTATGCCGCCACGGGTATGAAGAGCTTGTCTCAGCAATACGCAACCTAACGAGTGTTACATAAC